>NZ_JBQTHF010000003.1:0-78262 GCF_052390155.1 Actinokineospora sp.
AACGTCGTCACTTTGTACTCCTGTGGGGACACTGGCTGGGCGGCGGCCCCGGACGAACGACTGTCGTCCGGGGCCGCGGTTCACGCACCCGCGATGGGTGTCAGTGGCAGGCCAGCACAGACAGACCACTGGTGCCGCCGCACAGCAGCAGGCTCAGGTTGCTGGGGCAGCTGTGCCCGCTGTGGCTGCTACCGCCGGAGTTGGTCTGCGGTGCGGCTTCCATGCCCTGCAGGTCGAGAAGAGACATCTGTACTCCTTGGCGAGCTATCGGGGATCTACCGACCCGCGCCGGTTGGCGCGGGCGTCTGGGGGTCCGGCGCGGCGAGCCGTCGGACGGGGGTGAGCAGCGGTGCGTGCACCGGCTCGTCGTGCAGCGCGGTGCCCAGGGCCAGCAGCACACCGGCGGTGCCGGTGGCGAGGTCCGTGGAGAGCCGCAGCAGGCCGGTGCCGGGGAAGGCCATCCCGTCGGCGTACGGCAGGGCGTGCCAGGCGAGACCGCGGACCTGGGTGGCCACGGTCGGGTCGGTGACCGGGTCGGGCGTGCGGCCCGCGAGGTAGAGCAGGATGCCCGCGCGGCCGGTGAACAGGCCCGGGAGGATGTACATGGGCAGCGTGCAGGCCAGCTCGATCTGGGTCAGCGCCGTCGCGAACTGCTCGTCCGGCCTGCGCGCGAGGTAGGCGTCGATGGCGACGCCGATGCCGACGCTGCCGACCGCGAGGTACGGCATGGTCCGCCAGCCCTCGTTGACCTCTAGCGTTCCGTTGGTCCGCACGACCGTCCGGCGCAGGTCGCGGCGCAGTGCCACGGCCGCCTGGTCCAGGAACCGGGTGTCGCCGGTCTCGTCGTGGGCGCGCAGCAGCAGCATCACCTGGCCCGCGCAGCCGCGCAGCAGCCCGGCGTTGGGCTGGGTCCCGCCGCTGATCTGCGGCTCGGGGTCGTCCGGGTTGGCGTCGGGTAGGTCGAGCCGTTCGGCGACGAGTTCGGCCGCGCGCAGGCCCGCGACGCGCAGTGCGGGCTCGCCGGTCCGGTCGGCGAAGTGCAGCAGGTTGAGCCCGATGCCGCTGAGCCCGCCGCCCAGGTCGGAGCCGAGCGACTCCCAGCTCTCCCGCAGGCAGATGTCGACAGCGTCGAGCGCCTCCTGCCGGTAGCCGAGGTGGTCGAGGGTGAACGCGGCGCCGTGCAGGCCGTCGTAGAGCCCGGGCCGGGTTCCGCTGACCGGGTTGAGCGACCGGCGCACCAGCCACTGCTCCAGCTCCGGGTACCGGCCGCCGCCGGTGGCCGAGATGGCGTAGAGCACGCCCGCCGCGCCGTAGGCCAACCCGAGGCCGCCCATCGCGAACTGCTCGATGTCGCCGGGAAAGAGCCGGTCGGTGCGCTCGGGCGTCGCGCTGGCAACGATCGAGCGCACCAGGTCGTCGCGCAGCCGCGGCCAGTCGGCCGGGTCCGGCTCGATCCGCGGGCTCGGTTCGGCCCGGTGCTCGGCCGGGACGATCGTCTCGACCGCGCGCTCCAGGAATCCGGGCGCCACCGGGAAGTGCTCGGCGATGATCTCGGCGAACTGCACCGCTTTCGGCCGGTGCAGCCAGATCAGGCTGGTCATCGGCAGGAACATGGCCAATCGCAGGCAGGCCAGCGCGTAGCGGTCCATGGCGAAGCCGGTCACGCTGCGCGGGGCGGCGAAACCCTGCTGCGCCAGCCCCGGCCGCACGGACTCCTCGATCGGCGCGGCGACCTCGAAGTCGAGCAGCACAATGGTGTCGTCGGGCCGGACCATGACGTTGAGCAGATGCAGATCCCCATACACCACACCATTTTCGTGCACAGCGGTGAGCGTGGCCTCGATCTGCCGGTGGATGTCCTGGGCCCACGCGCTGTAGTCGGCCGCCTCGGCCGGGCCGGAGGTCGGGTCGATCAGCGGGTAACGCAGCACGATCGACTTGCTCAGCACCTCGCCCTCGACGTACTCCATCACCATGAACCGGTGCTCGCCGAGCCAGAACAGGTCGTACACCTCGGGAATGCCCGGGATGCCCGCGAGCCGGGTCAGGATCTCGTGCTCGCGCTCCACCCGTGTGACCGCGTCGTGGCCCCAGGCGTCCAGTCCGGCGTGCGGGCGGCCCTCCTTGAGCACCACCTGCCTGTCGGTGCGGGTGTCCGTGCCGACGTAGATCCCGCCGCCGTTGGAGAAGTGCACCACCCGCTCGATCTTGTAGGGCAGGTCGGCCACGGTGACCGCGTTGCGCGCGGCGAGTTGCGGGGCGAGGAAGTCGGGCAGGGTGACCCAGGCCGGGGTGTGGAACACCGGGTCCCTGCGGTCGGCCACCAGGTTCCCGTCGGGGTCGGCGATCGCGGGCACCAGTTCGCCGTGGTTGTCGACGGTGTAGCGCATGGCGAACGCGCCGTAGCGCACATACAGCGGACCCTTGCCCCAGCGCAGATCCGTGAGGATGTACGGGTTCGGCTCGCCGTCGAGCAGTTCGCCCAGCTCACGCAGGATCATCTCGCACTCGGCGTCGTCGGCCGGGTAGATGGTGACCAGCTTGCCGCTGTAGCCACGCGGGGCGTACTTGGAGACCCGGGCGTTGAGCGCGTCGCGGGAGCGGAGGAACTTGAAGTGGATGCCGCGGGGGACGCAGTAGTCCCACACCGCGTCGAGCACGCGGTCGGCGTTGGCCAGGGTCGCCGAGGCGTGGATCTTCCAGCCCTGGGCGGGCAGGCCGGTGCGGCCGGAGCTGAAGGTGAACCAGTCGTCCTGGTCCTTGCGCCGCCACCCGTCGGGCAGCGGACGGGCCGCGGTGTCGAACGACGTGCCTGCCGTGTGTTCGGAGTGCATCGCGTCGTAGAACGACGGATCCGCCATGCAGAACGCTTCGTACCGGTCGTCCACGCCGCCTCGTCTCCGTCGCCTCGTTGCGCCGATGCACCACGTTAAGCGGCGGCCAGCGCGGCGGTCTTAGCTTCGGCTTAGGGCGGGGTTTGATTCCGTCAACGGCCGCGAAACGGTGCGGTTAGGCCAAAAGATGCACAGAAAGTCCCATTTTTCCTGCTCCCAACGGGTGAACGACATGTCAATTCGTGCTGACTTGCTTACGAAAGGTCATCTTTTGCGACTACCTCTGTGGGGTCGGGAGAACGGTGCCAGGCGGAGGAGGATGGATGACGGGTGGACGGGCCGACGGAGTTCCCGAATCCGTGGACGGACTGCCCCGGGTCGAGCGGCCCGCGTTGCGCGAGTTGTTCGATCTCGCGCTGTCCCAACGGATCTGCGTGGTGATCGGCGCCGCGGGCTGGGGCAAGACCACGGCGGTGGCGTCGTGGGCACGCGACCGGCCCACCGCGTGGATGCGGCCAGAGGACCACGACGCGGAGGCGACCGGCTTCGTCCGCGGCCTCGTCGAGGTGTTGCGCCCACACCTGCGCCCACACGCGGGCGAGCCCGGCGCGGGTGCCGCGGCGATGGTCGCCTGGCTGCGCCACTCGCTGCCGGACGACCTCGTCCTCGTCGTCGACGATCTGCAGACGGTGGTGCCACAAAGCCCGGTGGCGGACGTCGTCGCCGACCTGTGCGCGCGGGCCCCCGACCGGCTGCGCATCGTGCTCGCGTCCCGGCGCGAGCCGCCGTTCTCCCTCGCCCGACTGCGCGGGCGCGGCCTGGTCTCCGAGATCCACGCCCCCGAACTGGCGTTCACCATGGCCGAGATCACCGACCTGCTGCGCGCGACGATCGGCGACGAACCGCCCGCGCTGGCCGCCCGGCTCTGGGAGCGCACCGGCGGGTGGCCCGCGGCCCTGTGCGGCGCCGTCGAGATGCTGCGCGGCGTCGACCCTGATCAGCGGCTCAGTGCGCTGGAGCACCATTTGACCGGTCCAGGCGAGCGGTTCCACGGGTACCTGGCCGAAGAGGTGCTCGGCTCCGAACCCGCCTGGGCGCGGGACCTGCTGCGGCGGCTGGCCGTGTTCGGCACGGTCACGTCGAGGACGGTGGACGCGATCGGGATCGCGGGCGCGTCCGGCCTGCTGACCGAACTGACCCGCCGGGGGCTGGTTCGGCGCGGCCCCGGCGGTCTCGTCCGCTGGTCGATGATCGGCCCGCTGGTCGACTACTTCGACCACGAGGCGGTGCTGCCCGCCGCCGACCGGGCGGCCCTGCACGTCACCGCGGCTCGGGAGTGCGTCGTGCGGGGCGCGCACGCCGAGGGACTCCGGCACCTGCTGGCCGCCGAGTCGCACGCGGCCTGCGTCGCGCTGCTGGTCGAGCGCGGCGAGGCGCTGGTGAACAGTGGCCAGGTCGACGTGGTGCTGGCGGCGTCGGCGCTGCCGGAGACCTACCTCGACGACCCGCGCGTACAGCGGATCATCGGCCAGGCGCGGCAGGTTCGCGGGCAGTGGGCCGCGGCGACGGAGTGCTTCCGGCGGGCGGGCCGCGACCACGACGACCTGGAGCCCGCGCTCGCCTGGCGGGTCGGCCTGCTCGCGTTCACCCAGGGCGAGTTCACCGAGGTGCTTTCCGTGTTCGGCCGGACCAGGTTCGCCAAGGAGGACACCACCGCGGAGACCAGGATGCTGGCCATGGCGGCCAGCGCCCATCGGATGACCGGCGACGTCGACGGCGCCCGGGTCATGATCGCCAGGGCCGAGTCAGCCGCGCGGCTCGGCGGGCAGCCGCGGGCGCTGGCGGCGGTGCACCAGGCGCGGGCGATGCTGGCCTCGGCCGACGCCGACCGCAGGCAGGCACAGGCCGAGTGCCGCGCCGCCCTGCACATCGCCGAGGCCGCCGACGACAAGGTGCAGGCCGCGTGGATCCGCGGCTGCCACGCCGTGCACATGCTCGACATGGGCTCGCCGCGTCAGGCCCTGGCCGAGGCGCGCGCCATGCGCGGGTTGGCCGAGCAGTGCGACAGCTCGTTCCTGCTGGCCCAGGCCGCGACGACGTGCGGCAGGGCCCTGGTGCGCCTGGGTCTGCTGGACGAGGCGCTCGCCGACCTGCAGACGGCTGTCGACCTGTTCCAGCGCCTCGGGTCCCGGTTCCTCGCGTGGCCGCTGTGCGGACTCGGCGACCTCTACCGCGTCCGGGGACAGTTGGTTCGCGCGCACGCGGCCTACGAGGAGGCCCTCGCCCTGACCGAGCCGTGCCACGACGTGCTGGGCCAGAGCTTCGCGCTGGTCGGGCTCGCGCGTATTCGGGCGGCCGACGACCTGGTGGCCGCCCGCGCGCTCGCCGAGCGCGCGGTGGCGCTGGGGGAGGGGCTGCGCGAGGTCGCGGCCTACCTGACCCGGGGGTGGGTCGCGCTGCTCGAAGGCGACCGCGGGCGGGCCGCCGCGGACGCCGCCCTGGCGGGTGCCGCCGCCCGGCGAAGACGCGACGACCCCGGGCTCGCCGAGGTGCTCACGCTCACCGTGCTGTCCTCCTGCGACCCGGTCGCCGACTCCGCGCTGCTCGGCGAGGCGATCGACATCTGGCAGGAGACCGGGTGCAGGCTGGAGGAGGCCGCGGCCAGGGTCGTGGCGGCCCGCGTCGGCACCGCCGCGCCGGACATCGCCGCCCAGCTCGCCGCCGAGACCCTGCTTGGCCTGGGGATCGACGTCGGGTCGCGGCGGGCGGCGGGCCCGCTCGCGGTGCTCAGCCGGTCCGGGCCCGCGGTGACCATCCGCACGCTCGGCGGCTTCCAGGTGACCCGCGACGGCAGCGCGGTGCCGAAGACCACCTGGCAGTCGAAGAAGGCCCGCGAACTGGTGAAGATCCTCGTCGCGCGGCGCAGGCCCGTGCCGCGCGACCAGTTGATGGAGCTGCTCTGGCCGGAGGTCGACCCGGCCCGCTCCGGCAACCGGCTCTCCGTGCTCCTGTCCGGTGTCCGCGACGTGCTGCAGCCGCTCCGGGCCGAGGCCGAGCCGCTGGCCACCGACGGCAACGTGGTCTGGCTCGACCCCACCCAGGTCCGCATCGACGTCGAGGAGTTCCTGGGCTACGCCGAGGACGCGCTCGACGCGCACCGCCGCGACCGCGACGACGCCATCGCGCGGCTGACCGCCGCCGCGGGCGCCTACACCGGCGATTTCCTGGAAGACGATCCCTACCAGGACTGGTCATCGCCGCTGGCCGAAGACGTCCGGGCGACCCACATCGCGCTGCTGCGGGTGCTGATCGCGCGGCTGCGGGCGGCGCACGACGTGGACGGGGTGGTGCGCTACACCCTGCGGCTGCTCGGCCACGACCCCTACGACGAACAGGCCCACCTCGGCCTGGTCGACATGATGTTCGCGGCGGGCCGCCTGGGCGAGGCCCGCCGCTACCATCAGATCTACCAGCGGCGGATGCGCGACATCGGCGTCACCCCGCGACCACTGCCCACCCCCCGCCGCGGCTGACCGACTATCCACACTCGACTGTCCAGAAAGGACTTTGGAGTTGTCGGAGGTCGCGGGTGTCGGCCACGCTAGGGTGATCTCATGGCGACGTGGAGTGATCTCGCGAAGTACGTGCGAGACCAGTACGAGGTGATCTCCGAGCAGCGCGACGAGATCCGCATCATGTTCGGCTTCGAGCACTACGACGAGGAGGACGAGCGCACGCAGGTGGTGATCCTGGCCAGGGAGGTACTCGACGAGCGGCACGAGTGGGTGCAGATCGCCTCGCCCGTGGGGCTGGCGGCGGGCGTCGACCTGCGTGCGCTGTTGTCGGAGGTGGGTCACTCCTCGGTCGCCTGCGGCGCGGCCATCATGGGCGACCATGTCGTGTTGCGGCATTCGCTGCCGCTGTCGTCGCTGGATATCCACGAGTTCGTCGACCCGCTGACGCTGCTCGCGGGCACCGCCGACCAGATCGAGGAGATGTTCTTCGGCGGCGACCAGTACTGAACCCCGGCTGCCCGCTCGAATCCCGAGCGGGCAGCCGGACCGGCTACGCGGTCACCCGCGCGCCGGGTGCGTGATCCGCACCGCCGAGGTGCCCAATCCGGTGGGCAGCAGCGAGAACAGTGTCGGCGCGCTCAGGTTCCTGGTCCGGTGCAGCTCGGCCTCGGTGTAGCGCGCGCACTTGCGGTGCCACTCCAGGATTCCCGACATCCACTCCTTGAGGTCCTCGGCGTGCCGGGTGATGACCCGGCGGACCGGTTCCTCGACCGCCAGCTCGTCGAGCATCGCGGGCAGGTCGTGGGTGGCTATCTGGTCGAACTGACGCATCCTGGCCGTCATCAGCTCGGCGACGATGTCGCGGGCGGTGAGCCGGTCGACGTTCAGGAAGTTCTCCACCACCAGCACGATGTTGTGCAGCTCGCCCTCGAACTCGATCTCCTTCTGGTAGGAGAACAGGTCGTTGGTGAAGCAGGCGTAGTCCTGCGCGGCGGTGTCCAGCTCCCGCAGCACGCGGGTCTGGTAGAGCCGTTCGGGCACGACGTCGGAGTGCGCGAGCCGAGCGAGACCGATCGTCAGGTCCGACCCGAAGGTCTTGCGCCGCATCTCGATGTAGTCGATCGGGTCGGGCACCCGGTTCTGGGTCTGGTTGGCCAGCTCCCACAGCCAGCTCGCCGTCATGTCCTCCACCGCGGTGCGGAACTGGCGCCGGGCGGCGTCCGACATCGGGCCCGCGGTGCGCTGCCACAGGTCGGCCAGCCCCCGCTCGATCGGGTTCGTCGGCGGCGGGACCGGCCCGGCGTCGAGCGGCATGAACGTGCTCAGCCGCTCGTTGCACAGTTTCGCGGCGGCGAGGTCGCGCTTCGCGCCGAACACGATCGGGAAGTAGTCGTCGCCGTAGGTTCCCCAGGCCAGCCAGTCCGAGGACAGGTCGAGCTGTTCGGGGCTCGCGTCGGCGTGGATCATCGCCGCGCAGTGCGCGAAGTCGAAGGCGACGAAGCGGCGCTCGTCCCACACGCCGCTGCCCGGCACCCCGGGCACCGCGTCGAACATGCCCATCCGCTGCGCCCAGCCCACCGCGGTGCGCCGCGCGTCGTCCAGGTGGGGGCTGGTGCGGATCGGGTAGGGCATGTGGAACTCGGGCAGCGGCAGGTGTCCCACCGCCTCGAACGGCATGTGCGCGTGCTGCCGCAACCGCAGCCGCGGCCCCGGGTTCGTCGGGCTGAGCGCGGCCGTGCCCAGGCCGGTCGGGCCGCGGTACCCGGTCGCGGCGCCCTCGTTCATGTACCGGCTCGACCGCGCGTGCCACTCGTGGCCGCCGGACTGCCAGTCCTGCAGGCCCTTGACGTATGCCGCCACGTCGAGCTGCTCGTGCGCGGGCACCGCGTGGTGGACGAGCAGTTCGGGGACCTCGGTCAGCGCCGTGTTCTCGAACTGCTGCAGGCGCGAGGTCAGCAGGTCGTTGACCAGCTCCGCGGCCTCCTGGGTCGAGCAGCCCAGGAACTTCTCGAAGACCAGCACCGCGTTGGAGTTCTCGCCCTCCTCCTCGACCTCGCGCTGATAGGAGAACAGGTCGTTGCGCAGGTGCACCGCGTCGGAGAAGGTGTCGGAGAGGACCCGCATCGGCCTGGCTCCGGCGATCGAGTCCGGGATCTCCGCGCGCGCCGCGAACTCGACCAGGTTCGCCGACCACGGCGCCCCGCCGACCCGGCGCCGCATCTGCACGTACTCGATCGGGTTGGCGATCCGGCCCTTGTCGATGTTGTCCAGTTCCCACATCGACTCGACCATCAGGTTGTGCGTGCTGGTGATGAACCGCTGCCGCCACGCGGGCGACATCGCGGGCACCGTGCGCGCCCACAGGTCCCGCAGCCCGGCCTCGGCCGGGTTCGTGGGCTCGGGCGGTGTCTCGTCGTCGGTGGTCATGAACAGTTCGAGGCGGTCCAGGTAGGCCCGCGCCCCGACGAGGTCGCGGGAGTACTTGAACTGTTCGAGGAAGTCGTCGTCGAAGAAGAAGACCCAGACGTACCAGTCGGTGATCACGTCGAGGATGTCGCCGGAGCTGTCCGGGTGGGTGTAAGCGCACATCAGCGCGTAGTCCATCTTCGCGAGCGCGGCCTCGTCCCACACCACGCCGCCGCCGGGCTTCGGCGCGTCGAGCATGCCCATCCGCTTGGCCCACGCGGCGCTGTGGCCGCGGGTGCGCTCCAGGTTCGGGTTGATCCTCGCCGGATACGGCACGTAGAACTCGGGCAAGGTGAATGCCTGCATGGACCTGCCTACTCTCGGGGTGCTCCGGGATAACGACGTTCGCAGCCCGGCGTGCGCGGCGGCAACGCCCAGTCGAGCGACATCGCGCCCTATCGAGTGAATCGCGCAGGCCGGTTCGGTAGCGGGGAGGGGAGCGAGCGGCGTAGTTCTACATAAGGTTGACGTGATGATGGCATAATGTAGATAATGTCCGCACTGACCGACGCTCATCGGCCGACGATCAGGAGGCGTTCGACATGACGGCCCCCGGCTCGACACCGGTCGTCTCGTTCGACCGGCACCCGGACTCCTATCGGCACTGGAGGCTGCGAGTCGACGGTCCCGTCGCGTGGCTGGAGATGGCTGTCGACGAAGCGGGCGGCCTGGTCCCCGGCTACGAGCTGAAGCTGAACTCCTACGACCTCGGCGTCGACATCGAGCTCTACGACGCGACGCAGCGGCTGCGCTTCGAGCACCCCGGCGTCCGCACGGTCGTGCTGACCAGCGCGAAGGACACCGTCTTCTGCGCGGGCGCGAACATCCGAATGCTGGCCGCGTCGGCGCACGAGTGGAAGGTGAACTTCTGCAAGTTCACCAACGAGACCCGCAACGGCATGGAGGACGCCACCGCGAACTCCGGCCAGACCTACCTCGCCGCGGTCAACGGGCCGTGCGCGGGCGGCGGCTACGAGCTGGCCCTGGCCTGCGACACGATCATCCTGATAGACGACAACTCCTCGACCGTCGCGCTGCCCGAGGTGCCGCTGCTCGGCGTGCTGCCCGGCACCGGCGGCCTGACTCGCCTGGTCGACAAACGCCGGGTGCGCAAGGACCGTGCCGATATCTTCGCCACCCGCCCGGACGGCATCAAGGGCAAGACCGCGGTCGAGTGGCGGCTGGTGGACGAACTGGCCCCGCGCCGCGAGTTCGCCGAGACCGTGCACCGTCGGGCGAAGGAGATCGCCGAGACCAGCGGCAGGCCGCTGGACGCCACGGGCGTGGAGCTGACCCCGTTGCGACGCGCGGTGACCGAGTCGGCCATCACCTACGATCACGTCGCCGCGGTGTTCGACCGGGCGGCGGGCACCGTCGAGATCACGGTGCGCGGGCCGGTGGACGCGGCGCCCGCGAACGCCGCCGAGCTGCACGAGCGGGGCGCCGAGAGCTGGCTGCTCGCCCTCACCCGGCAGCTCGACGACCTCATCCTGTTGTTGCGCACCAACGAGGTCGAGCTGGGTACCTGGCTCATCCGCACCGCGGGCGACGCCGCCGGGGTGCTGGCGCACGAGCGGTCGGTGCTCGCCGCGGCGGGCGAGGACTGGCTGGCCAACGAGATCGCGCACTACTACAAGCGCACCCTCAAGCGGCTCGACGTGACCAGCCGCAGCCTGATCGCGCTGATCGAGCCGGGCAGTTGCTTCGCCGGGGTGCTGCTGGAGCTGGCGTTGGCGTGCGATCGACAGTACATGGTGGACGGTCCGCCGCCCGACGACGAGGACAGCGCCGAGCGGGCCGGGATGTGGCTGTCGGAGGCGAACTTCGGCGTGTTCCCGATGGGCAACGGTCTGTCCCGTGTGGACTCCCGGTTCTACGGCGACGACGAGCACGTCGCCGCGCTGCGCAAGGAGATCGGCCGCGAACTCGCGGCGTCCGAAGTGGACGGACTGGGCCTGGTGACCGGCGCGCCCGACGATCTCGACTGGGCCGACGAGATCCGCATCGTGGTGCAGGGCCGGGCCGCGCTGAGCCCCGACGCGCTCACCGGCATGGAGGCCAACCACCGGTTCGTCGGCCCGGAGACCGTGGAGACCAAGATATTCGGCAGGCTCACCGCCTGGCAGAACTGGATCTTCACCCGGTCGAACGCGGCAGGCGCGGACGGCGCGCTGCGTCGCTACGGGACCGGCCGCAAAGCCGTCTTCGACCGGAAACGGGTGTAGCCGCCATGCCGGAAAAGATCGACTACGATGCCCGGATTCCCAACAACGTCGACCTCGCCGCCGACCGGCGGCTGCAGCGGGCGCTGGAGGGTTGGCAGCCCAAGTTCATGCACTGGTGGGGCGAGATGGGCCCCACGCTGGCGACGAACGGGGTCTACCTGCGCACGGCGGTGGCGGTCGGCCGAGCGGGGTGGGCGCACTTCGACCACGTCAACGTGCCCGACTACCGGTGGGGGATCTTCCTCGCCGAACGCGACCCCGATCGCAGGATCGGCTTCGGCGAGCACGCGGGCGACCCGGCGTGGCAGCAGGTGCCCGGCGAGTACCGGGCGGACCTGCAGCGGCTGATCGTCATCCAGGGCGACACCGAGCCCGCGTCGGTGGAGCAGCAGAAGCTGCTCGGCCTGACCGCGCCGAGCCTCTACGACCTGCGCAACCTGTTCCAGGTCAACGTGGAGGAGGGCAGGCACCTCTGGGCGATGGTGTACCTGCTGCACGCGTACTTCGGCAAGGAGGGCCGCGACGAGGCGGAAGGGTTGCTGCTGCGCAATTCCGGCAGCCCGGACGCGCCGCGCATCCTGGGCGCGTTCAACGAGGAGACCGCGGACTGGTTGGCGTTCTTCATGTTCACCTACTTCACCGACCGGGACGGCAAGTACCAGCTCGGCACGCTCAAGGAGTCGGCGTTCGACCCGCTGTCGCGCACGTGCGAGTTCATGCTCAAGGAGGAGGCGCACCACATGTTCGTCGGCACCACCGGTGTCGACCGCGTGGTGCGGCGCAGCGCCGACCTGACGCGGGAACACGACACCGTCGACATCGGCCCGCACGGCGGCATCCCGCTCGACATCGTCCAGAAGTACATCAACTTCCACTACACCGTCTCGCTCGACCTGTTCGGCGGCGAGACCTCGACCAACGCGGCCAACTACTACACCGCCGGGCTCAAGGGCCGCTGGCAGGAGACCCGCCGCGAGGACGACCACCGGCTCACCGAGGACAGCACCGTCCTGGAGCGGCCCAACGACGACGGCACCTGGGGCAGCGACGAGTCGCAGACCCTGCTGGCGCTGAACCTGGACCTGCGCGACGAGTACATCGCCGACTGCCGCACCGGGGTGAAGCGCTGGAACAAGATCCTCGACGACGCCGGGATCGGCTTCCGGTTCGCCCTGCCGCACCCGGGTTTCAACCGGGCGGTCGGGGTCAACGCGGGCTTCCACATCACCCCCGACGGCACGATCGTGGACGAGGCGACCTGGCTCGCGGGCCGCGGGAAGTGGCTGCCGACCAGCGAGGACCTGGCTTTCGTCCGCTCGCTGATGCGTCCGGTGTACGAACGCGGCAAGATCGCGAGCTGGGTGGCTCCGCCGACCGCGGGGATCAACGGCCGCCCGTTCGACTTCGACTACGTCCATCTCGCCTGAGGCGGTGCGCGATGTCCCTGCCCTCGTCAGTGCCGACAACTTCAGTGCCGACGACTTCAGTGCCGACGGTGTCCCCGCCGTTCAACGCCGCCGACTACCTCGTGGACCGGCAGGTGCGCGCGGGCCGGGGTGACCGGATCGCCGTGGTCACCCCGACCACCGAGCTGACCTACGCCCAGCTCGCGTTCGAGATTCGGCTCGTCGCGGCAGGTCTGCACGCGCTCGGGGTGCGCCCGGAAGAGCGCGTCCTGATGTGCATGACTGACGACGTGGAGCTGTTCACCGCGATCCTGGCCACGATGTACATGGGCGCCATCGCCGTCCCCGTCTCGACCATGCTGACCGCCCCGGAGCTGACCAGGCTGCTGGTCGACGCCCGCGGCCGGGTGCTGCTCGGCTCGTCCGCGTTCGCCGACACCGTGCGGGCCGCGGCCGGTGCCGCGCCCGAGGTCGAGCACGTCGTGCTGACCGACGACTGGGCGCGGCTGCGGTCGGCGGTCGAGCCCGCGCCCGAGTACCCGACCTGGGCGGACTCGCCGGCGCTGTGGCTCTACACCTCGGGCACCACCGGGACGCCGAAGGCGGCGATGCACCGGCACGTCGACATCCAGGTGGTCGCGGAGAGCTACGGCGGGGGAGTGCTCGGCATCGGCCCGGACGACCGGTGCCTGTCGGTCGCGAAGCTCTTCTTCGCCTACGGCATCGGCAATTCGATGTTCTTCCCGCTCTCGGTCGGCGCGACCGCGCTGCTCGAACCGGCCCGCCCGACGCCGCGGTTGATCGCCGACCGGGCGCGGCGCGAAGGCGCGACGCTGCTCTACGGCATGCCCAGTTTCTGGGGGCCGCTGCTGGCCGCGTCGATCCCCGCCGAGTCGCTGGCCTCGGTGCGGTTGGGCGTGTCGGCGGGCGAGGCGCTGCCCGCGCGCATGGTCCACGGCATGCGCGAGCAGTTCGGCGTGGAGGTGCTCGACGGCATCGGTTCCACCGAGATGCTGCACATCTTCGTGTCCAACCGCCCCGGCGCCGTGCGGCCCGCGTCCTCCGGCGTCCCGGTGCCCGGCTACGACGTCGAGATCCGCGACGACCGAGGCGCGGTGATCGACGCGGTCGGCCAGGCAGGCGAGTTGTACGTGCGCGGCGAGAGCGCGGCGGTGGGCTACTGGTGTCGCGCGGCGGTGTCGCGCCGCGTGTTCCTCGGCGAGTGGATGCGGACCGGCGACACCTACGTGCGCAACGACGACGGGACCTACACCTGCCTGGGTCGTTTCGGCGACATGCTCAAGGCGGGCGGCATCTGGGTGACGCCGAGCGAGGTCGAGGAGCGGCTGCTGCAACACCCCAAGGTCGCCGAGGCGGTCGTGGTCGGCGTGCCGGACTCCGACGACCTGGACAAGCCGGTGGCGTGCGTGGTGGCGATGCCGGGCGAGCGCGTCGACGCCGACGAGCTGATCCAGTGGTGCCGCGAGACCCTGGCGGCGTTCAAGCGGCCGCGGGCCGTGGTGCAGCTCGCCGAACTGCCCAAGACCGCGACCGGGAAGATCCGGCGCAACGTGCTGCGCGAGATCGCCAGGGCCGCGGCCGACTCCTGACGGTACTTCGTTGACACGCAAGGAAAGACGCCTGCGTACGCGATGGCGAGACCGTGGTCGAGCGCACGTGCCGAGGCTGTCCACACTGAAGCCCGCTCGCGGGCCGGTCTACGCCGCTTCCGCCGCGGCCAGACTGTCCCAATAGGACAGTGCGGCCACGGTCCACGCGGTGTGCTGGGCGCGGAACAGGTCGGCGGCCTTGGCGCCGCTCCAGGTCGCGGGGAGCAGGCGCGTGGGTAGTTGCGGGTCGAGGAAGGGAAATCGGCGCCACTCGTGCACGAGCCTGGTCTGCGCGTGCAGGGTGGCCTGTCCTGGCTGGGGGCGCAGGCCGGTGAACTTGTCGATGAACTGTTCGTAGTGGGCTTCGAGTTCGGTGAGGTCCCACGCCCGGCCGATCATCGCGGCCTCGTCGCCGATCCGGCCGTACTCCGCGAGGAACGACAGCACCGGCCCACCGATGTCGAGTTCCGCGATGATCGCCTCGACGTCGGCCTGTCTGCCGGTGTCGGGGCCGATCCACACGCCGGGTGCGGGGGAGCCCAGGCCCGCCCAGGTGAGCCGGGTCCGCACCCGGTGCCGGAGGTCGCGTTGGGACTCCGGCACGGTGAGCAGCACCATCAGCCACCGGCCGTCCCAGTCGCCGTGGTCGCGGCCGAACTCGTAGATTCGCCGCGCCCCTTCGGTGAGCAGGCGCCTGCCGGGCGCCGTGAGCGACCACCGGACCCGGCGGCCGACCCGTTCGGACACCAGCCAGCCCTCGGCGGCGGTGCGGGCCAGCGCCTGGCGGGCGGACTTCTCCTCGACGTCGAAGAACGCGAGGGTGTCGACCAGGGTGGCGGTCCACACCGGCCGGTCGCGGGGCAGGACGTACTCGCCGAGCACGGTCATCAGCAGCGACCGGGCGCTCGCGCCGCTGACCTCGCGCCGCCTGCTGACCGTCGGCCGGGGTGCGCCACCGCTCGCCATCCTGCTCCACCAACCTCGCCAGTGGTGAACATCCTGTCCTACATCGACCGGACCATCGTACCTTTCGTTGCTGGGGCGAAGGTCCCCATCCAGAAACCAACGACATCAATCTGACGTCGATCGCTGTTTACGTAGGAAGTGAATTGGGGTTGCGCAAACGGGGATCTCCGGTTGATACTATGTCAGTCAACATACTTATGGAGGTCTGGATGAGCGTGGTCTTCGTGACCGGCGGCTCGGGGTTCGTGGGCGGCAGGCTGATCGCGCGGCTGGTCGCGGACGGTCACACGGTGCGGGCGCTGGCCCGCAGCGACACCGCCGCCGCGCGGGTCGGCGCGCTCGGTGCGGTCGCCGTCCGCGGCGACATGGACGATGTCGCCAGTCTGCGGACCGCGGCCCAGGGCAGCGACCTGGCCTTCCACTGCGCCGCGCGCACCACCCGCGGCGGCAGCCGGGCCGCGTTCTGGGCCGACAACGTCGACGGCACGGCCAACGTCGTGCGCGCCACCCGCGAGGCGGGCGTGCGCAGGCTGGTGCACGTGGGCACCGAGGCCGCGCTGATGGCGGGCCAGGCGCTGGTCGGCGTGGACGAGACCGCCGCGCTTCGGCCCGACTCGCCCGCCCACTACGCCTCCTCCAAGGCCGCCGCCGAGCAGTTCGTGCTCGCGGCCAACAGCGCCGAGTTCGAGACGATCGTGCTGCGGCCCCGGTTCGTGTGGGGCGCGGGGGACACCACGGTGCTGCCCGAACTCCTCGCCACCGTGGCGGCCGGGCGGTTCGCCTGGATCGGCGACGGGCGCCACCTGATCGACACCACGCACATCGACAACGTGATCGAGGGCCTGTGTCTTGCCGCGGAGCGCGGCCGCCCGGGCGAGGTCTACTTCGTCACCGACGGCGAGCCGGTCGTCTTCCGCGAGTTCATCACCGAGCTGCTGGCCACCCAGGACGTCACCGCGCCCACCCGCTCGGTGCCCGCGGGCGTGGCCAAGGTGGCGGCGGGCGTCGGCGAGGCGGTGTGGCGGGGCCTGCGGCTCAAGGGCGCGCCGCCGGTCGACTACATGAGCCTGTGGTTGTCCAGCAAGGAATGCACCATCGACACCACGAAGGCCCGCACGGAACTGGGGTACGCGCCCGTGCGCACCCGCACGGCCGGGTTCGCCGAGCTGCGCGGCTGACGGCGATGCCGAGACCGCGGTCGCAGTCGCGTCGGCAGATCCTCGACAGTGCCCGGGTTCTGTTGTGCAGACAGGGTTATCAGGGCACCGGCCTGGCGCAGATCGTCGAGCGCAGCGGTGCGCCGCGGGGATCGCTGTACTTCCTGTTCCCCGGCGGCAAGGAGCAGGTCGCGGTCGAGGCGGTGACCGAGTCGGCAGCCGAGTTCGACGGCCTGATCACAGCGGCGTTCGCGGCCACCGACAGCCCGGGGGAGTGGGTCCAGGCCGTGGCCCGGCAGCTCGCGACGTCGTTGGAGTCCTCCGACTACCGCGAGGGCTGCCCGATCACCACCATCACGCTCGACTCGGTCCCGGACTCCGCGCCGCTCACCGCTGCCTGTCGCGCCACCTACGACACGTGGCTCGCCTCGATCACCCGCGGGCTCACCGCGTACGGGGTGCCCGGCGACGACGCGGCCGGCCTGGCGATGTTCATCCTGAGCAGCGTGGAAGGGGCGATGGCGCTGTGTCGGGCCTACCAGTCCACGGTTCCGCTGGCCGAGGCGGAACGCCATGTGCTCATCCTCCTGCGGCCGTACCTGACGGCTACGCCACGGTGATGACCACCCTGGACTTGTTCTCGAACCGGTAGGAGCCGTCGGCGAGCCGATAGGGCTCGGCGGCCTCGGTGATCGCCGCTCGCACCGCGTCCTCGCCCGAGTGCTCGACTGCCGCGGCGGTGCTGCCCGCCGCCATCATGCCCTCGACCAGCGTCTCCCGGTCGGCGGGCGGGTAGGGCATGTCGACCTCGCGAGCCGAGCGGACGACGAGTCCCGCCCGGCGGGCCAGATCCTCCAGCGCGCCCGGCTCCCCGAGGGCGGACGGACTCGCGCGCGGGCCGGGCGGCTCCAGTTCGCGCAGCCGGTCGCCGATCGCGAGCAGCTCGCGGTCCGCGCGGCGGCCCCAGTTGCAGATCGCCACCAGCCCACCCGGCCGCGCGACGCGCTTGGCCTCGGCGAGGGCGGCGACCAGGTCGGCGGCGAAGTGGAAGGCGTGGAACCCGGTGACGACGTCGAAGGTCCCGGCGTCCCACGGCAGGCTTTCCATCGCGCCGACCCGGATGTCGGCGTCCGGGACGAGCTGACGGGCCACCTCGACGGCGCCCTCGGCGGCGTCGATGCCGCTCACCACGGCGCCCCGGTCGGCGGCCAGTCGACAGAACTCGCCCGCGCCGCAGCCGACATCGAGCACCCGCGTGCCGACGCCGATGCCCGTGTCCGCCGCGACCGCCCGCCAGACCGGCCACGAGATCCCGGAGTACAGCCGAGCCGCGATCGCCGCCCGCGCACCCCACGCGGGCCCGTGGACTCCCGCCGTGGTGGGCGTCGACTCGCTCATCACCCCTCCTCGCGTGCGCGAGTGGGCTGGGCGACGAGCAGGTGGGTGGCCGCCGCACCCGGGCCCACCCGCCGGTGATCGATGACCGTCAGGCCCGCGGCGGCGAGCGCCGCCATCAGTGCGGCCACCGGGCGGATTCGGAACCCGCGCGCGGTGACCGGCTCCCGGGCCATCGCCACCGGATCGCCGAAGCCGAGCACCAGCCGTCCGGTCGGGGACGACATCCGTGCCTGCCCGGCGAGGTCGTCGTCGGGGACGAAGTAGACGGTGTTGACCGTCATGGCCCCGTCGATCGACCCGTCGGCGAACGGCAGGTCCGCCATCGACGCCTCGTGCGGCACCAGCCGACCGGCGGCGGCCTCGCGCCGGTGCCGCCGCCGGGCCCGGTCGAGCATCGTCCGCGAGATGTCCACCGCGTGCACGCGGCCACTGGGGCCGACCCGGTCGAGCAGCGGCGGCAGGCTCACCCCGCCGCCGAAGCCGATGTCGGCGACGACCTGACCAGGCGCGGGAGCAGGCGCGTCGACCGCCGCGCGGACGGTGGCGCCGTTGGCGCGGTTGCGCAGGACGCCGACGCCCCGGCCCGCGAGGCCGCGCGGATGGCCTAGCTGCCTGGCGAGACCTGCGAGCATGCTGTCGCGGAGTGCCATGCGCCCATCATCCCCGCCGCGATCGGCGGCCCGCCCGCCCCGGTCACCGGGTCAGCACCTTCTCCGGCGGCGGCTGCACCCGCGGGCCCTCCTCGGCGAGCCCGAACCGCTGGTGCAGGCGCCGCAGCGGGGCGGGTGCCCACCAGTTCGCCTCGCCCGCGAGCCGCATGAAGGCGGGCACCAGGACGCCGCGGACCAGGGTGGCGTCGAGCAGGATCGCGAGGGTAAGCCCGAGGCCCATCAGCTTGATGAACGTCACCTGCGAGGTGGCGAACGCCAGGAAGGTCACCGCCAGCACGCCCGCGGCCGCCGTCATGATCCGCCCGGTCTGCTGCAGGCCGGTGGCCACGGCGGTCGCGGTGTCGCCGGTCTGGTCGTGGTACTCCTTGATCCGTGACAGCAGGAACACCTCGTAGTCCATCGAGAGCCCGAAGGCGATGCAGAACATCAGGATCGGGATCGTGGTGTTCAGCGCCCCGGTCGTGGTGAAGCCGAGCAGGTCGGCGCCGCGGCCGTTCTGGAAGACCCAGACCATGGCGCCGAAGGTGGCGCCGAGGCTCAGGATGTTGAGCACGATGGCCTTGATCGGCACCAGCACGCTGCCGGTCATCAGAAACAGCAGTACGAACGTGGCCAGCGCGACGATCCCGAGCGCGAGCGGGACCAGCCCGAAGATGGCGTCCTTGGAGTCGACCAGGTCGGCGGCCGGTCCGGCCACCAGGATCGGCACCCCGACGTCCAGCGCCCGCAGCCTGGCGATCAGGTCCTCGCCCGCGGCGGACACCGGCTCGACGTCGCTGGAGACCTCCAGGTACGCGCCGCCCGGGTCGCCGAAGCGGGCCGAGCGCGGGTTCGGGTCGGCCACCTTGACGCCCTTGGCGAAGGTGCCCGTGACGGTGTCGACGCGGCTCACCTCGGGCACCGCGGAGATCCGCACGGCGGCCTCGGTGGTCTGCGCTGGCGAGGCGTTCGGGACCACCACGGGGAACGCCCTGGCGGACCCGCCGCCGAAGTCGGCGCGGATGCTGTCGCCGACCGTCCGCGCGACCGAGGACGCGGGCAGGTCGCGGTCGTCGGGCAGGCCGAAGTTCACCCCGAGGAACGGCACCGCCAGCACGGCCAGCAACAGCGCCACGGGGGCGCCGGTGAGCACCGGCCTGCGCATCACCGTGTGCGCCACGCGGTGCCAGAAGCCGTTGTCGGCACTGGCTTTCGCCCGTTTGCGGCCGACCGCGAACCGGTCCACCCGCCTGCCCAGCACGGCCAGCAGCGCGGGCAGGGTGAGCACGGCTGTGCCCGCCGCGATGGCCACCACGGCGATGCCCGCGTAGGCGAACGAGCGCAGGAAGTACAGCGGGAAGATCAGCAGCGCGGACAGCGAGATGGCCACCGTGACCGCGCTGAACGCGACCGTCCGGCCCGCGGTCTGCAGGGTGCGCGCGACCGCGGCCTCGGTGTCGAGCCCCTTGCCCAACTCTTCGCGGAACCGGGAGACGATCAGCAGGCTGTAGTCGATCGCCAGGCCCAGGCCGAGCGCGGTAGCCAGGTTGATCGCGAACACCGACACGTCGGCGGTGAGCGTGATCAGGAACAGCGCGAGGAACGTGCCGAAGATCGCGATGACGCCGACCGCGAGCGGGAGCAGCGCCGCGATCACACTGCCGAAGACCAGCAGCAGCAACACCAGCGTGATCGGGATCGCGATCGCCTCGGCCCGGCCGAGGTCGGCGCCGATCGTCTCGCCGAGTTCGTTGCCCAGCGCGGCGGGCCCGCCGATGACGACGTCGAGACCGGGGCCCGCCTTCGACCCGCTGTAGTCGGCCACCAGCCGGGCGGCGACGACTTCGAGTTCCTCCTCGGTGCCCGCCAGCCCGACCAGCAGCAGCGCCTTGCGGCCGTCGGCGGCGCGCAGCCCCGGATCGCCGGATCGCCAGTAGGACACCACCCGCTCGACGCCGGGTTCGGCCGTGAGCCGGTCGGTCAGCTCGCGCCCGCTCGCGGCAACCGTGGGGGCGTCCACCCCCTCGGCGACGCGGGCCAGCACGACGAGATCCGGGCTGCCCGCGTCGAAGCGGTCGGCGAGCAGCACGCCCGCCTTGGCGGACTCGGCCTCGGGGTCGTCGAAGCCACCGGATTTCACCGCCCCGAAGACGGAGACGCCCGCGATGGCGGCGCAGACGAGGAACAGGGCCGTGCCTGCCAGGACAGACCAGCGGCGACGGAAGGCGAGACGACCGAGGAAGGCGAACATGTACCGGAACGTACTAGTCCGATAAGTATTAGTCCAGAGTGAACTAGACTAAGATTCGGCCAATGACACCCCCTTCGTCCACCTACGTCGTGCTGGGTCTGCTCGCCAAGCAGCCGGGCTCGGGCTACGACACGGCGGCGTTCGCCGACCGGTCGGTGCGGCACTTCTGGCCGATCAGCCGCACCCAGCTCTACAGCGAGCTGACCCGCCTCGAAGGGCTCGGCTGGGTCACGGGCACGACCGTCCAGCAGGACCGCTACCCGGACAAGCGGGTGTACGAGCCCACGACGGCGGGCCTGGCCGCCCTGCGGGCCTGGCTCGACGAGCCCGTGGCGCGCGCGCGGCAGCGCACCCAGGACACGGTGGCACTCAAGACGTTCTTCGGCGCGTACATGGACCCGGGCAGGCTGGCCGATCAGCTACGGCAGTGTCGGGCGGAGGCCGAGAAGCTGCACGCGGAGCTGACCGGCGTGGTCGAGCACCTCGACGCCAAGGGGCCGACCCGGTCGCGCGCGTTCGGCCGGGCCGCCGCGCGCTACGGTGTGCTCAAGGCCGAGGCGACGATCGCGTGGACCGACGAGGTGCGGGAACTGCTTGCGGTGGAAGAAGACCAGGAGGCCGAAGCGGGCTGAGCGCCAGGTTGTCCACTGTGGACGCGAACAAGGACGGGGCGACCGACAGCCGACCGGCTGTGCGGCGCCCCGTCCCGTTCGGACAGTTCGAAGTCCTGATACCGCAACGACGAACACTGGTACTAGGGGCGAAAGTCGTCCGTCGGGCGAGCCGACGGACCTCACATCCGGGACATCCGCAGGTAGCGCCGGATGTCCGACAGCGATGCCAGCAAGACCAAGAGTATGGCGATGACACCGATGCCCAAGAGTCCCAAGAAGATGTAGCCGAGGACGTCCATGACTGGCCCTTCGGTAACTCGTCGTCGGCATGTCCGCGCACGCCGAAACACGTACCTCACATTGTCGCACACCAGATCAAGTCGGGCGCCCCGGCGCGATGCCGGTTCGGGAACGGTCCGGCGTCAGGGCCGCTTGCCCGGGCGGCCGTCCGCGATCACGATTCGGTAGTCCCGCGCCGACTCGGCGTCCGGTGCCAGGTCGAGCGGGCGGTCGAAGGCGAGCGCGGCGCACACCCCGGGGTACTCCGCGGTGCGCACGAACCACGGCTCGGCCGCGACCGGGTCGGGCAGGAACACCACCGTTGCGGTGGCCGCGGCGTCGGTGAAGGCCAGCCACGGCGCGGGCGCGCCGTTGACCGCGACGCCGTCCGGCGTGTGCGCCGCACCGTCCACGAAGGACTCGGCGCCGCGCCAGAACAGCCCGCCGTACCCGGCGCCCGCTCTGCCGCGGGTGGCCGGGCTGCCCAGCGCCAGCGGCGCTCCCGAGGTGTTGCGCAGTCGCAGCGCGAAGCGCAGCACCACCCAGTGGCCCGCCGCCTCGTCGACCCGGTCGATCCGCAGGGTTCGCCGTTCCACGGCCAGTTCCCGCCCGCCCGGGTCCAGCCAGGTCAACTCCTCGGCGATCTCGGTGTCGCTCGGCGGGCTGGCCCACCGGTCGTGCCGGATCACGCCGTGGTCGTCCCGGTCGACGTAGCCCGAACCGTCCACATAGGTCGGTCCGCCCCAGAGGTTGACCTCGCCCGCGTGCGCGACCGCGACGCTGATGCCGGTGTGCCAGGGGTGGTCGGCCGGGCGGTGGCCCGTGACCGGCGCGCCGCCGAGGGTGCGCACCTCGTGGGCGTACGGCCGGGGCGAGCCCGCCGCCGGGGTGTCCGGCGCGAAGACGTACCGCAGCAGTTCGCGCCCGGCGTGCCGCAGGCTGACCGAATCCACTGTCACAGCACGTGTTCGCGGTAGCGGGCGGCGAGCAGGGCGAGCACCTCGTCGCCCGGGGTGTCCCAGATCCGCTGGTTGAAGATCTCCACCTCGATCGGGCCGCGGTAGCCTGCCTGGTCCACCGCCGCGCGCAGCTACCATTGTCCACTGTGGACGAATGGACCGCGGTGGGGTCGTGGCTGGCGGCCCGCCGCGGCACCGGGTACGTCGCGCTGGCGACCGAAGGCGGCGCCCGCCTGGTGCGCGCGGGTGGCACGGCGTTCCAGGAGTTCCGCGCCGCCGGTCGCGGCACCGCCTGGGTGTGCGTGGTGGGCGACGCGGCCCGCGACGGCACGTTCGCCGCCTTCGTCGCCGCGCTCGGTGACCCCGAGTTCGGCGCCGACTCGGTGGCGTACCGGACCCGGCACGGCGTCGCGCTCGCGCTGGACTGGACCGAACCGTTCCTTGTGGACGGCCGACCGGCCGACCTCGGCGCCGACGGGCTCCCGGTCGAGGCGTTGCACCTGGACAACCCGCTCGTCCGGCTGCCGTTCGGGGCGGCGGAACTGGTCATCGGCGAAGATGGGCACCGACACGTGATCGACCTGCGGCACGGCAGGCCGGTGGACTGACGGACCGGAACGTCTGCCGGGCTGTCCGACCGGCGCCGGCCTGGCGGGTGATCTCGGTCGCCGAGGAGAGGAGCGCGGTGTGCGCGCGGTTGTGTTCGAGGAGTTCGGCGTACTTCCCCGGGTGCGCGAGGTCGACGACCCGGTGCCCGGCCCGGACGGTGTCGTCGTCGCGGTCGAGGCAACCGGGCTCTGCCGCAGCGACTGGCACGCGTGGCAGGGCCACGACACGCACGTGGTGCTGCCGCACGTCGCGGGGCACGAGTTGGCCGGGCGGGTCGTCGCGGTCGGCGCGGGGGTGCGGCGGTGGCGCGCGGGCGACCGGGTCACCGTGCCGTTCGTCTGCGCGTGCGGGAGCTGCCCGCAGTGCGCGAGCGGCAACCAGCAGGTCTGCGACCGCCAGTTCCAGCCGGGCGCAACGCACTGGGGTTCGTTCGCCGACCTGGTGGCGCTCGACCACGCCGACGTGAATCTGGTGGCACTGCCCGATTCCCTCGACTCGGTCACCGCGGCGGCGCTGGGCTGCCGGTTCGGCACGGCGTACCGGGCCGTGCTGCGGCAGGGCGCGGTGCGGGCCGGGCAGTGGGTGGCGGTGCACGGCTGCGGCGGCGCCGGGATGTCGGCGATCATGCTCGCGGTGGCCGCGGGCGCGCGGGTGGTCGCGATCGACCTCGCGCCGGACGCGTTGGCACTGGCCGAGAAGCTGGGCGCGGCCGCCGTCATCGACGCCGCGGGCACCGCCGACGTCGCCGCGGCCGTGCGTGCGCTGACCGGCGGCGGGGCACACCTGTCCCTGGACTGCGTCGGGCATCCGGCCGTGTGCGCGTCCTCGGTGGCGAGCCTGCGCAAGCGGGGCAGGCACGTGCAGGTCGGCCTGATGCCGCCCGCGCAGGGCGTCCCGCCGATCCCGATGCACCTGGTGATCGCGAACGAGCTGCAACTGCTCGGCACCCACGGACTCCAGGCGCACGAGTACCCGGCGCTGCTGCGCCTGGTCGAAGAGTCCGAAATGGACCTCGGCAGGCTGGTGGGCGCGCGGATCGGCCTGACCGACGTGCCCGCCGCGCTGGCGCGGATGAACGATCCGGTGCCCGCGCGGGCAGGTGTCACCGTGATCGAACTCTAGCCGGGGCGCCCGCGATGGACGACGACAGCCGGGCGCGTTCGCCGACCACATGGCCGCCACGCTGACCGGCGGGCCACGACCCTGCTGCCGGGCGTCGGCTACCGGCCGCGCCTGTTCGACGCTGCCGACGCGGGCCTGGCTACCAGCGCGGAGT
Source organism: Actinokineospora sp. (assembly GCF_052390155.1). Classification (NCBI taxonomy): domain Bacteria; kingdom Bacillati; phylum Actinomycetota; class Actinomycetes; order Pseudonocardiales; family Pseudonocardiaceae; genus Actinokineospora; species Actinokineospora sp. Next base: position 24,216 of record NZ_JBQTHF010000003.1, read on the forward strand.
TGGCAGGCCGGGCGGCGAACGTCGCGCCGATGACGGCCATGCTCCGGGCGTTCGGCGGCGTGCTGCCGGAGTTGGAGTGGTGTTTCGCCGACGGCGGCGGGGTGCCGCACGCGGACTTCGCCCCGCACTTCGCGGCCGTGGGGCGCGAAGGCGGGGGACACCTGGCGGCGGGTCCACGACCAGCACCTGGTCGACGGCTTTCTCGGGGCCGTGCCCGAGCTGACCGGCACCCTGGCCGCGGGCGCGCGGGTGCTCGACCTCGGCTGCGTTACCGGGCACGCGGTCACCGTTGCGGCGCGGGCGTTTCCCGCGTCGCGGTTTGTCGGTGTGGACGTCGACGAGCGGGCGATCGCGACGGCCGACGCCGAGCGGGTCCGGTGCGGCCTCGACAACGCCGAGTTCGCCCTGAGCGGCGCTGCGGCGCCGCCCGCCGACCCGACGTCATCCTGGCGTTCGACTCGGTGCGCGACAAGCGCGCGCAGGCCGAGGTGCTGCGGCGATGTGGGGCGCCGAGGTGGCCCACCGGATGCTCACCGCCGCTGGGCTCGGCTGGTCGAGGTGTTGGCCTCGCCGCGGCCGAAGAACGGCGTCTACGCCTGCCGGGCCTGATCGGGGGTTCGCGGCGGCCGACTGGAGTCGCGGTACGCGGACGCCTGGATCTCGAACAACTCGTGGTAGCGGCCGCGGCGCGCGATGAGTTCGTCGTGGGTGCCCTGTTCGGCGATCCTGCCCTTGACCAGCACCAGGATCCGGTCGGCGTTGCGGATGTTGGCCAGCCGGTGGGTGACCAGCACGGTGGTGCGGCGGCGGCCATCCCGGCCGTCCGCGGCGTGCTGGAGCCCGGCGAACACCCGGGCCTCGGCCTTGGCGTCCAGCGCCGCGGTCGGCTCGTCGGCGACCAGCACGGCGGCGTCCCGGTAGATCCCGCGGGCGATGCCCATCCGCTGCCACTGCCCGCCGGAGAGGTCCTGGCCGTCGTTGAACTGTTTGGACAGCAGGGTCTTCTCCCGCAGCGGCAACGAGTCCAGCACCTCGTCGGCCCCGGACTTGGCGATCGCGCCCGCCCACGCCGCGCCGTCGGGGTCGTCGCGCCCCAGCCTGCCGACGGTGATGTTGTGCCCGGCGGTCATCGGCCACTCGGCCGGTTCCTGGGCTATGACGGCGATGTTGCGGTGCACCGAGTGCGGATCGGCGGTGGCCAGGTCGATCCCGTCCCAGCAGACCCGGCCCGCGCTCGGCGGGTAGAGGCCGGTGAGCAGCTTGCCGAGGGTGGTCTTGCCGGACCCGTTCTCACCGACCAGCGCGACCACCTCGCCGCGCCGGATGGTGACGTCGATGTCGTGCAGCGCGGGGGTTCGCTGCCCGGGATAGCTGAACGACACGTGCTCCAGCCGGATCTCGGCCGGGTCCTCTGGCGCGCTGACCGCGGACTCCGGCGGCGTGCGCAGCGCGGACTCGGCGAGCAGCTTGTTGTAGTAGTCGATGTAGAAGGAGTCCTCGTAGAGCAGGTTCACCGCGCGCGTCGCGGTGGACAGGGCGCTCGACGCGGTGCGCATGGCCAGCACCGCGGTGCCCGCGAGCGCGAGTTCCATCGCCCCGGTGTAGAGCAGTGCGCCGAGCACGACGTAGGCCGCCGCGGTGCCCGCGCCCGCGGCCGCCCGCCCGGTCAGCCGCACCAGGTTGCTGCGGTGCGCGAGCCGGATCTGGTCGTGCGTGAGGCTGGCCGCGACCCGCCGGTACTCGGCGAGCAGCCGCGGCTGCAGGGTGAGCGCGTGCCGCTCCAGCGCGAGCACGCGCCAGGTGGCGGCCTCCTCGACCACCGACTTGCGGATGTTGCGGGTGACCGTGTCCAGGAAGTGCTGGTAGTTCAGCCGCGCCACCCGCGCGGCCGCCCAGCCGTCCGCCGCGGCGGCGAGCAGCAGCACCGGCGCGAGCCACGGGTTGAGCACCGCGGCGATCACCATCGCCGCGACCACCGAGATGCCCGCCGAGACCAGGTCCGCGATCTGGCGCAGGCTGTTCTCGATCGAGCGCACCCCGTGCCGCGCGCCCTGCCGTGCCAGCTCACGGAAATCGGCGTCCTCGAAGGCGAGCAACTCGACCCGGACCACGGCCGCGGTCACCTCGTCGTCGGCCGCCGTGGTGACCATCGGGCGCAGCATGCCCTCGACCGACGCGACCGCGGTGTCCAACAGCGCGCGCACCGCGTACGAGGCGACCACGAGCGCGATCGCGGGCAGCGACTCGGCCACCCGCGCCGGGGTGGGGCCCTGCTGGAGCAGCGCGGTGAACACGTCGGCGGTGGCCAGCAGGCCGAACGCGGTGACGCAGCCGGACGCCACGTGCACCAGCCCGGCGAGCAGCGTCAGCCGCCGCGAGGTTCGCCAGGCCAAGCGCAGCACCACGGCCACCGCGGTGGGCAGCGTGCGCACCGCCTGGCCGAACCCGGCGGTGGCGACCCGCTCATCGATCTTCGCCCACGACGGCATGGCGACGTTCTCCACGCCGATCAACGGCTCCTGCTCAGCGGTCACTCTCTTGTTTTACCTTGCCGCACCGACAATTCAGCCGAACGCGCTGAGCAGGTGGTACATCAGCAGGAGTTGGGTGATCGCCATCGGCTCGCTGCGCTGGGTTGGCGTGAGCTGCCCGAGGCAGGACGGCGGCTCGCCCGGCTGGTCCAGGGACGACCAGATCGCCTTCTGCACGGTCTGGCTCTCCTCGGTGGGCACGTATCCGTGCACGTGCAGGGTGTCGCACGGCCTGCCGTCGGAGTCGCGCTCCAGCTTGAGGTGGATCGCCTTGTGCAGCGTGGGAACGACGACCGCGTTGAGGTCGGGGTGCCGGATCGTGGAGCGCAGCATGAGTTCGGCCGACAGCGGCGTGTCCGGCGGGTCCCGGCGCGACGGGATGGGCGCGAACCGCACCACGATGTCGGCGAAACGCTGCTGCGGCCGGATGAACTCCGCCGACTCGGCCTCCCGCCGGTCCAATTCGTCGCGCACCTGCCGCTCGGCGTAGCCGCGTTTGGTGGTGTCGCGGCGGATCTTCCACTCGCGCCGGATCTCCTCGGGCGGATCGAGGAAGACGGCCACCTCGAAACAGGCGCGCGCGAGCTTGGTGTAGAGCGGAAGCAGGCCCTCCACGATGATGAAGTCGTTGGGCTCCACCACTTCCGGGCGCGCCAGCTCGCCGGTGCTGTGGTCGTAGACCGGTTTGAGGATCGGCTGCCCGGTGGCCAGCAATTGCAGGTGCTGGGCCATGATCTCCAGGTAGTTGCAGTCGGGGTGCAGCGCCGTGAACGGCTTTCCCTTGCGCTCCAGGCGATCGAAGCGGTGGTAGTCGTCGACGCACACCGCGGTGCAGCGGTCCGGTCCGAGCGCCCGCACCAAACCCTTGGTGAGCGTCGTCTTCCCGGCCGCGCTGTCCCCGGCGATCGCCAGCAGCACCGGACGGCGAGGTCCGTGGTCCGCGGCCGCCCGCGCGAGTCGAAAGGTCTTGTCCGGCATGCTCTCACCGCCCGTCGAGTTCGAAGCTAGCCCGCGGCGGCGCACGTGGCGCCCCCCGCCGCGGGGAGGAGCGAGGGGAGCCGTCGCTCGACCTGACACTGCGTAGTTGGTGCCGTATGGTTTCCGTTGTGGCGCAAGCGCCGGTGCGCATCGTGCTCGTGGACGACCACGAGATGGTCCTGCAGGGATTGAAGTCGATGCTGACCCCGTTTCGCGGCCGGATCCGCGTCGTCGGACAGGCGACCACGGCCGAGGACGCGGTGGGCGTGGTGGCGGGCCTCGATCCCGACATCGTGCTGTGCGACGTCCGACTGCAGGGCGCCAGCGGTCTGGACCTGTGCAAGCGCCTGCTCCAGGTCGACCCGGTCCGCAAGGTCGTGTTGCTCAGCGTGTACGACGACGAGCAGTACCTGTTCCAGGCGCTGCGCGCGGGCGCGGCGGGCTACCTGCTCAAGCAGATCACCGGCGAGGAACTGGTCACCCAGCTCGAACGGGTGCACTCGGGCGAGCGCGTGATCGACACGGCGCTCGCGGGGCGGGCGGTGGAGACCGCGGCCCGGTTGGCCAGCGGCGAGTTCTGGCCCGGCGCGCGCCAGGGCCTCACCCACCGGGAGAGCGAGGTGCTCTCGTTCATGGTCACCGGGATGTCCAATCGGGGCATCGCCCGCAGGCTCGTCGTCGGCGAGGAGACGGTGAAGAGCCACCTCCGCGCGATCTACCGCAAACTGGAGGTTTCCGACCGGGCGGGCGCCGTCGCGGTCGCGCTGCGCGAGGGGATCTACCGGTGACCGGCGGGGACACCGACCTGGAGCGGGAGAACGCGCTGCTGCTCGCGATCATCCAGGCGACCTCGGAGGGGCCGGGAGTCGAGCCGCTCGCGGCCGCGGTCGCCAAACTGATCGCCGATGCCACCGGGACCGACGCGTGTTTCGTGCACGTGCTCGACGACGCGGGCCGCTCGCTCACCCTGGCAGGCGCGACGCCGCCGTTCGACATCGCGGGCCAGGTGCTCTCCCCGCTGGGCGTCGGGATCACCGGCTGGGTGGCCAGCCACCACGAGCCGGTGGTGATCGTGGAGAACAAGGAGGCCGACCCGCGCTACCGGCCGATTCCGGTGCTGCGCGGCTCGGAGTTCACCTCGATGGCCTCGGTGCCGATGGCCAGCGACCTCGCGGGCCTGGTCGGCGTGCTCAACGTGCACACCCGGGAGCGCCGCGAGTTCACCGAGCGCGACCTGCGGCTGCTCACCATGATCGGCCGGCTCGTCGCGGGCGCGGTGCACCAGGCGCGGCTGCACCGCGGGCTCGCGGGCCGCGAACGCGCGCACGAGCGGTTCGTCGAGCAGGTTGTGGCCGCGCAGGAGGCCGAGCGGCGCAGGCTCGCCGCCGACATCCACGACGGCATCTCCCAGCGGTTGGTCAGCCTCGGCTACCACCTCGACGCCGCCGACCGGACCGTGGCCGACGACCCCGCGTACGCCGCCGAGCAGATCGTGCTCGCCCGCAGGCTGGCCGACCTCACCTTCGAGGAGGCCCGCGCGGCCATCGGCGGACTGCGGCCGCCGGTGCTCGACGACCTCGGCCTCACCGGCGGCCTGGCCAGCCTCGCCCGGTCGGTGCCGAACCTGAAGATCGTCCTCGACCTGAGCGACGCCCGGCTGCCCGAGCACGTCGAGGTCGCGCTGTATCGGATCGCCCAGGAAGCGCTGCAGAACGTGCAGAAACACGCGGGTGCCGCCGCGGTCCGGCTGGTGTTCGAGGTCGAGCATTCCGCGGCCCGTCTGGAAGTCCGTGATGACGGCGCGGGTTTCGATGTCGACGCGCCGCCGTCGACCTCTGGCGGCTACGGGTTGAACAGCATGGCCGAGCGGGCGGAGTTGATCGGCGGCACGTTGTCGGTCCGGTCGCGTCCTGGCTCGGGGACGACTGTCGTGGCCGTCGTGCCGCTGGGCGCGGGCTGCTAGTCGGGCGCGGGTTTCCAGCCGCCGTCGGTGTCGGAGAGCAGGTGTTGGATCAGCAGTTCCGTGCTCGCGGTGCTGTCGACGTGGGTGACGGCGTGCCACGGCCGGTCCAGCGGGGTTCCGGCGACCGGCAGCTCGATCAGCAGCCCGGCGGCGAGTTGCCCGGCGACGGCCTCGCGGGAGGCCATGGTGACGCCGAGGCCGGCGATCGCGGCGGCCACCGCGGCGCCGTGCGAGCCGAGGGTGAGCTGCGCGGGCACGACGTCGAGGGTGCCGAGCAGGGCGCGGCAGGTGGCCCGGGTGCCGGAGCCCTCCTCGCGCAGCAGCCAGGTCGCCCGCTCGGGGCTGAACTCGTCCGCGAGCGTCGGCGGACCGACGACCACGAGCGTGTTCGGGCAGACCGCGCGGAGCCTGCCGCGCAGACCGTCCGGCTGCCTGCCCGCGACCACGAGATCCACCTCGTGGTGGGTGAGCATCGGCCAGACCTGGTCGCGCGGGGCCACCTCCAGGCGGAGCTGGATGCGCGGGTGCCGCGCCCGGAACGACGCGAGCAGGCCCGGCAGCACGTGTTCGCCCGCGGTCGTGACCGCCGCGATCCTGACCAGCCCCTCGTCCGGGCGAACCTGGTCGCGCGCGGCGGCGGCGGCCTGTTCGTGCAGGCCGAGGATGGTGCGGGCGTACCCGGCGTACATCGCGCCCGCCGCGGTGAGCCGCACGCCGCGGCCGTCGCGTTCGAGCAGGGGCACGCCGACGTCCTTGACCAGCGTGGTGATCGCCGCGGACACCGCGGACTCGGTGATGTAGAGCCGTTCGGCCGCCGCGCGGACCGAGCCGGTGTCGGCGACCTCGACGAAGGCCCGCAGCCGGGCGTTGGTGGTCACGGGTCCGGTTCCGCGAGGAACACCCTGCTGGACAACAGATCCGCCGGTTCCAGCGTGGTCAGGTCGGCCAACCCGACCTCGGCCGCGGCGCCGTCCATCAGCCTGCGCGCCTGGCGCAGCCGGGCCCGCTCGACGGCGTTGCGGACGCTGCGGGCGTTGGCGAAGCGGGGCTGCCGCGAGCGGCGTTCCAGGTAGTCGTGCAGGACGCGCAGCGCGGGCGGGGAGAACTCGTAGCCCAGCTCCGTGGCCATCATCTGTCCTATGTGGTCCAATTCGTCGACAGTGTAGTCTGGAAAGTCGATGTGGTGGGCGATCCGCGAACTCATCCCCGGGTTGGACCGGAAGAACTCGGCCATCCGGTCGGCGTAGCCCGCGAGAATCACCACCAGGTCGTCGCGGTTGTTCTCCATCACCTGCAACAGGATCTCGATCGACTCCTGGCCGTAGTCGCGCTCGTTGTCCGCCCGGTAGAGGTAGTACGCCTCGTCGATGAACAGCACGCCGCCCATGGCGCGTTTGATGACGTCTTTGGTCTTGGGCGCGGTGTGCCCGACGTACTGGCCCACCAGGTCGTCGCGGCCGACGGCGACCAGGTGTCCCCGGCGCAGATAACCCAGCCGGGCCAACAGATCCGCCATCCGCACGGCCACCGTGGTCTTGCCCGTGCCCGGACTCCCGGTGAAACACAGGTGCAGGTTCGGCCGCTGCGCCGCGATACCGAACCGGGCGCGCACCCGGTCCACCAGCAGCAGCGCGGAGATCTCCCGGATGCGCTCCTTGACCGGTGCCAGGCCGACCAGCTCGCGGTCGAGGGTGTCCAGCAGTTCGTCCACACCGGACTGTTCGCGCTCGGTCGCCAAGTCCACCAAGGCATCGGCGGGCAGGTTCACCGCGGGCGGGTCGTCCTCGGCGGCCGGCCGCGCCTCGCCAGGGCGCGCCATCCCGAAACCGCGCCGCGACGGGTCCACCGGTCAGGCCCGCGGGTAGCGATCGCCCGCGGGCCGCTGCACCGCGTAGGCGTGCGTCGTGTAGCGGACCTGCCGGTCGCGGCTCTCCTGCCGGTCCAGCCGGAAGCCCGGCTCGCCGTCCGGGCGCTGCACGAGGAACGACAGCGCCGTGGTCTGCCTGCCCAGCCGGGCATCGTAGGCGTTGAGCTTGACGTAGTGGTCCGGGTGCGCCGCGCGGCAGGCGTTGACCTCCAGCAGCACCCCGGCCGCGTCGGCCAGGTCGAACATCGGCAGGCCCCACATGTCCCAGTAGGAGTTGCGCGGGTGCGGGTCGTCGGTGAACTCCACCGACAGTGGCCAGCCGTTGTCCAGCGCGTAGGTGATCTGCGCGGTGATCTCGGCGTCGGTGAGGTCCGCCAGGTAGGAGAACGTGCCCTGGGTGATGCGCATCGGGTTGCCCCTGCCTCAGACGCTAGTCGGCGTCGCGACGACGTCGGGGGTGTCGGTGGACGCGTAGTTGAACGTGATGTCGCCCCAGGTGGCCAGCGCGACGTCGAGTTCGCGGTTCTTCCTGGCCGCGGCCTTGAGGATGTCCTCGCCCTCGGCGTAGAAGTCGCGGCCCTCGTTGCGCGCCTTGATCACGGCCTCCACCGCGACCCGGTTGGCCGTGGCGCCCGCCGCGATGCCCATCGGGTGGCCGATGGTGCCGCCGCCGAACTGCAGGATCACGTCCTCGCCGAGGTGGTGCAGCAGTTGGTGCATCTGACCGGCGTGGATGCCGCCGGAGGCCACCGGCATGACCCCGGGCATCGAGGCCCACTCCTGGTCGAAGTACAGGCCCTTCACCGGATCGGCGGCGACGTGGTCGAGCCGCAGCGTGTCGTAGAACCCCGCCACCATGTTCGGGTCGCCCTCCAGCTTGCCGACCACCGTGCCCGCGTGGATGTGGTCCACGCCTGCCAGCCGCATCCACTTGGCGATCACCCGGAAGCTCACCCCGTGCGTCTTCTGCCGGGTGTAGGTGCCGTGCCCGGCCCGGTGCAGGTGCAGGATCACGCCGTTGCGCCGCGCCCACTTGGCCATCGACTGGATCGCGGTGTAGCCGACGGTCAGGTCGATCATGACGATGACGCTGCCGATCTCCTTGGCCATCTCCGCGCGCTCGTACATGTCCTCCATGGTCGCGGCGGTCACGTTGAGGTAGTGGCCCTTGATCTCGCCGGTCTCGGCCTGCGCCCGGTTCACCGCCTCCATGCAGAACAGGAAGCGGTCGCGCCAGCGCATGAACGGCTGCGAGTTGATGTTCTCGTCGTCCTTGGTGAAGTCCAGCCCGCCGCGCAGTGCCTCGTAGACGACCCGGCCGTAGTTGCGGGCGGACAGGCCCAGCTTCGGTTTGGTGGTCGCGCCGAGCAGCGGCCTGCCGTACTTGTTGAGGTACTCCCGCTCCATCACGATCCCGTGCGCGGGTCCCTGGAACGTCTTGACGTAGTGCGTCGGAATCCGCATGTCCTCCAGTCGCAGCGCCACCAGCGCCTTGAAGCCGAACACGTTGCCGATGATCGACGAGGTGAGGTTCGCGATCGACCCCTCCTCGAACAGGTCGAGGTCGTAGGCGATCTTCGCGATGAACTGCCCCGGTGTGCCCGGCACGGCCGCCACGCTGTAGCACTTGGCCTGGTAGTGCTCGTAGGCCGTGAGCCGGTCGGTCCACACCACCGTCCACGTCGCCGTCGACGACTCGCCCGCCACCGCCGCGCCCGCCTCCTCGGGCGGCACGCCGGGCTGGGGGGTGATCCGAAAGGCCGCGAGGACGTCGGACGCCTTCGGTTCGTAGTCGGGCTGCCAGTAACCCATCTCCGCGTACGGGATGACCCCGGCGCTCCAGCGCTCCGCCACCTGGTCCTCCTCGCTGACCTCGTGAAGTTCAGCGTGACCCAGGTGGTTCACATTGTCCATCAAGGATCAGCGGCTAACCGTCAACCGATCGTTCAACTGTCCAGGTGGGTCATCGCGACTTGGCGGGCCGCCTGCGGCCGAGGACGAAGGGGAGCCTGCCGCCGGTTGTCGCGGGGGTCGGTGGTGGGGGTGCGGCGCCGGAGTGGTCGGGGGCGGCCACGAGTTCGCCGGTCGGGTCGAGGCGGACGAGTACCGACTCGCGGGCCCAGCGCTCTGGCGCGAGTCTGCCGTCCGGGGCGTTGAGGCGTTTGGCGTGCAGGGTGGGGATCACCTCGGCCCACTCCGGGCTGCCGGGCTGGACCGTGGTCACGGTGCCCACCCAGGTGACCAGCCGCTCGCCGGTGGTCTTGCTGTGCACGGTGACCGTCACCCGGGACGCGTCGGTGAGGCCGCGGATCGGCTGCTCGGCCCCGCCCGCGAGCACGTAGGCGCGGCCGTCGTGCCAGTGGTGCCAGGTCGGGGCGGCGCGGGGCAGGCCCGGTGTGCCGATCCAGACGAGCCCGGCGGTCCGGGTGGCCTCCGCGACCAGGCTGGGAATCCGGTTCATCGACGCCGCCATCCTGGGGACGGGTGCACCGCCCGCTGGAGTTCGGGCAGCTCCGCGAGGACGGCCTCGCGCAGCGCCGCGTAGTCCTCGGTAGGCATCGAGTGTAGCGCCGCGGCGTCCGGCGGCAGGTCGAGCTTGAGCGACCAGCTCCCGACCAGCAGCCCCAGCAGGTCCACCAGGTTGTCCGTCGAACCCCGCGCCCCCAGCAGGTACCGCTGCAGCTTGCGGCGCTCGCGGATGGAGAAGGTGAGCGGATCGCGCAGGACCGCCCACTCGCCGTCGCCCAGCGGGACGCGCTGGCCCGCGAGCAGCACGTCGCGCACGGACACGACGCCCAGCACCCGGGTGGTGTCGTCGGTGACCACGAGGTGGCGGATGCGGCGCGCGGCCATCTCCGCCGCGGCCTCGTAGACCTCCCAGTCCGCCCCGATGGTCACCACCTCGCGGGTCATCACCGCGGCGGTCTCGGTGTCGTCGGGATCGAGCGCCTCCGCGACGGCGCGCAGCACGTCCCGCTCGGTGACGATCCCGGCGAGGACACCGTCCGCGAGCACGACGGCCGAGCCGACCCTGGCCTCGACCATCGTGCGCGCGGCGGCGCGGAGCGAGTCGGCGGGCGCCACCGAGATGGTGTCGCTCGCGAGGAGGTCGCCGATCTTCACGCCGACCGCTCCCGGTTCGCGGCGGGCTCGGCCGCGAACGTCCAGTCCGGCAGCTTGAGCCGGTACCGCTCGTCGTAGTGGAACAGGCCGCGCTCCTCGTCGAAGTCGACGAACTTCGGCACGGGGAGATCTCGGGGGAGCGGGCATGCCCGCCCGAGATGGGCCCGGAACTCGTCGGCGAACTGGGCCACCGCGCTGCGGACCAGCGCGGCCTCCCCCGTCGGCAGGGCGCACCGCTGTCCGCCGGTCACGGTGGCGCACTTGGCAAGCATGGTGTCGAGGTCGGCCTCGGTGCCCTCGCCGCGGTCGATCCGGTCGAGGCAGCCGGTGATCGACTGGGTGCCCTGCTTGCAGGCCGGGCACTGCGCGCAGGACTCGATCGCGAGGAACCGGGAGAACGCCAGTGTGGCGGCCACGACGCAGGCCGAGTCGTCGTAGACCACGAAGCCCGCCGACCCGAGCCCGAAGCCGGCGGCGTGCATCGAGTCGAAGTCCAGGGCCGTGTCGAGGTGGTCCGCGGTGAGCATGGCGCCCGACGCGCCCGGGACGACGGCCTTCACCCGCCTGCCGTCCGCGACTCCGCCGCCGATGAGGTCGATCAACATTCGCAGGGGCAGCCCGAGCGGCAGTTCGACCACGCCGGGTGTGCGCACGTCGCCGGAGATGGTGAACACCGCCGTGCCAGGGGAGGTGTCGGTCCCCGACGACCGGAACCAGTCCGCGCCGCGGCGCAGGATCTCCGGCACGTGCGCGAGGGTCTCGACGTTGTTCATCACCGTGGGGTTGGGCGAATCCCGCTTGGCGAACGGGCCGATCCGGTACGGCGGGAAGATCCGCGGCAGCGGCGCGGCGCACTCGATCACCTCGATGGCGGCCTTCTCCTCGCCCAGCAGGTACTCGTCCGGGCCGAAGACGAGCTGGATCGGGACCTGGCCGAGCAGGCCCGCGCCGTTCATCTCGTCCAGCGCGGCGAGCAGCCCGGCGATCTCGCGCTCGAACCGCCGTTTGATCACCACGAAGCCGCGGCTCGCGCCGACCGCGTACCCGGCGATCGCCAGCCCTTCGAGCACCTGGTAGGGGTTGCGGCGCAGGATGAAGCGGTCCTTGAAGGTGCCGGGCTCGCCCTCGGCCGCGTTGGCCACGACGAAGGTGGTCGAGCAGGGGGTGTCGCGCACGGTGGCCCACTTGGTCGCGGTGGGGAAGCCCGCGCCGCCCCGGCCGCGCAGTCCGGCGGCCCGGAGTTCGCCGATCACCCATTCCGGTGACGACTGGCCGGCCTTGGCCAGCCCTTCGCCGCCGCCGAGGGCGCGATAGTCGGCCAGTGTCGCCACGTGCTCGGTCACGGCCTGGACGCGCTCGCCGCCGACGGTCATGTCGTTGACCTCCCCGAGCTGCGCGCAGGCCGTCCTGCATATCCGACGCTAGTCAGCGGGGCGCCGCTGTCTTCCCCTCGCGGGGGTAGATCGGGGGGAGGGCCGATCCTCAAGCAACCGGTTGACGATTGACCGTCAATTCGTGATGGACGACTGTGCAATCAACCGTCCATCATGGTGTGCGCACCGTTTGCTCAAGGCTCGGCTTTCTTCCAGACTCACGGGTGTTGTCGCGAGGCGGGAGGTACCGCCGGTTGGACGGCTATTTCGGGTCCTACGCGTTGGTCGGCCTGCTGATCGTGGTGGGCGCGGCGTTCGTCGCGGTGTCCTACGGCGCGAACCGGCTGCTCAGCCCGGACCGGCCGACCGCCCAGAAGCTGCTCACCTACGAGTGCGGCGTCGATCCGGTCGGCGGCGGTTGGGCGCAGTCCTACGTCCGCTACTACGTCTTCACCTTCCTCTACGTCGTGTTCGCCGTCGACGCCGTGTTCCTGTTTCCGTGGGCGACGGTGTTCGCCGCGCCGGGCTTCGGGATCGCCACCCTGGTGGAGATGTTCGTGTTCCTCGGTTTCCTGGCCGTGGGAATCCTCTATGCCTGGCGCAAGGGAGTGCTGTCTTGGGTGTGACCGACCTGCCGGAGCCGCGCATGGGACTGCTGCCCCAGGTGCCGAAACCGATGCGGTTCGTGCTGAACTGGGGCAGGCGCTACTCGCTGTGGGTGTTCAACTTCGGGTTGGCCTGCTGCGCCATCGAATTCATCGCGGCCTCGATGAGCAGGCACGATTTCATCCGGCTCGGTGTGATCCCGTTCGCGCCGAGCCCGCGCCAGGCCGATCTGATGATCGTCTCCGGCACGGTGTCGGACAAGATGGCCCCTGCCGTGCAACGGTTGTACGAGCAGATGCCCGAGCCGAAGTACGTGATCTCCTTCGGTGCCTGCTCGAACTCCGGCGGCCCGTACTGGGACTCCTACTGCGTGACCAAAGGTGTGGACCAGTTGATCCCGGTCGATGTCTACGTCCCCGGGTGTCCGCCGCGGCCGGAGGCGCTGCTGCACGGGATCATGAAGCTGCAGGACAAGATCGCCGCCGAGGAGTGGGCCGACCGGGGGTCGCCGCGGGCGCCCGAATATCCCTCGCTCACGCGGATTCCCGATGACTCCTGAGGAGTTGCGCGCGCGGGTGGTCGCCCGGTTCGGGCCGGTCGCCGCCGAGATCAGCCACGGCCAGTTGACCGTGGACGTCGATCGGGACACCTGGATCGCCGCTCTCACCTTCGCCCGCGACACGCTGCTCTGCGGGTACTTCGACTGGCTCTCCGCGGTCGACGAACTCGACGGCGAGCCGCCCGGCATCCGGGTGGTGAGCCACGTGTACTCGCTGCAGCGGCGCCATCATCTGCTGCTGCGCACCCTCGTGCCGGGCGACGACCCGCGGCTGCCCACCGCCACCACTGTCTACAAAGGAGCGAACTGGCACGAGCGGGAGACCTGCGAGATGTTCGGCGTCGAGTTCGCCGACCACCCGAACCTGATCCCGCTGCTGCTGCCGGACGGCTTCGCGGGCACCCCGCTGCGCAAGAGCTTCGTGCTCGCCTCGCGGGTGGCCAAGCAGTGGCCCGGTGAGGTCGACCCCGGCCAGTCGGTCGGCGACCTCAAGCCCAAGCGCAGGCGCAACCTGCCCCCCGGGGTGCCCAACCCGGACGAGTGGGGTCCCGCCGCGACCCGGGCGGCGGAGCCGTGACCGTCGCGGGCGTGCTGGACGTCGCGCTGCGACTGGGTGTCGTGGTCGCGGCGTTCCTGCTGGTGCCGCTGCTGGTCGGGCAGTTGGAGCACAAGACGATGGCGCACATGCAGGCCCGGCTCGGCCCGATGTACGCGGGCGGCTTCCACGGCTGGGCGCAGCTCCTCGCCGACGGGGTGAAGTTCGTGCAGAAGGAGCACGTCGTCCCCACCCAGGCGGACCGGTCGGTGTTCTCGCTGGCGCCCGCGGTCGCGCTGCTGCCGTACCTGGTGGTGCTCGTGGTCATCCCGGTGGGACCGGGCATCGTCGCGCTGGACCTGGACATCGGGCTGTTCTTCGCGCTCGCGGTGATGAGCGTCAGCGTCGTCGGGTCGATCATGGCGGGGTGGTCGAGCGCCAACAAGTACGCGCTGCTCGGCGGTCTGCGCACGGCCGCGCAGTTGATGGCCTACGAACTGCCGCTGGTGCTCGCCGCCGCGTCGGTCGCGATGGCCGCCGGAACCCTGTCACTGAGCGGGATCACGGTGGCGTGGCAGCCGTGGTGGCTGGCCTGGCAGGCGGTGGCCGCAGTGGTGTTCTTCGTCGCCGGGCTCGCCGAGCTGGCCCGGCCGCCGTTCGACATGCCGGTCGCCGACTCGGAGATCGTGCTCGGCCCCTACACCGAGTACACCGGGCTGCGGTTCGCGTTCTTCCTGCTCGCCGAGTACGCGGGCATCGTCGTGCTCTGCGCGTTGACCACCGTGTTGTTCCTCGGCGGCTGGCGCGGGCCGTTCGCCGACGACACGCTCGGCCCGGTCTGGTTTCTGGCCAAGGTCTTCGCACTGTCCTTTGTGGTCATCTGGGTGCGGGTGAGCCTGCCCCGGCTGCGGGAGGACCAGTTGCAGCGGTTGGCCTGGCAGGTTCTCGTGCCGTTGTCGCTGGCACAGCTCGCACTGACCGGCGTCGTGAAAGTGGTGATCGGGTGAAGGTCTACGGCCTGGGACTCCTCAAAGGACTCGCCGTCACACTGCGGACGATGACCCGCCGGTCGGTCACCCGGCAGTATCCCGAGGTGCAGCCCGAACTGCCGCCGCGCAGCCGCGGCGTCATCGCGCTGCTGGCGGAGAACTGCACCTCGTGCATGCTGTGCGCGCGGGAGTGCCCGGACTGGTGCATCTACATCGAGTCGCACAAGGAGACGCTGCCCGCCGCGGTCGAGGGCGGCCGGGAACGCAACCGCAACGTGCTCGACCGGTTCGCCATCGACTTCTCGCTGTGCATGTACTGCGGGATCTGCGTCGAGGTGTGCCCGTTCGACGCGCTGTTCTGGTCCCCGGAGTTCGAGTACGCCGCGCAGGACATCACCGAGCTGACCCACGAGGTAGACCTGTTGCGGGAGTGGATGTGGACGGTGCCCCCGCCGCCCGCGCTCGACGCGGGAGCGGACACCGCCAAGGAGATCCTCGCCGCCGCGAAGGCCGACGAGGTGGACGGCGGCACGCCGTGACGGGCGCCGAGATCGCCTTCGTTGCGCTGGGTCTAGTGGTGCTCGTCTCGGCCGTGCTCGTGGTGAGCAGCCCACAGTTGGTGCGCGCGGCGCTGTGGCTGGTGGTGGGCTTCGGCGCGATCGCCGGGTGTTTCCTGGTGCTCACGGCCGAACTGGTGGCCTGGGTGCAGGTGCTGATCTACGTCGGGGCAGTGGTCGTGCTGCTGCTGTTCGGGATCATGCTCACCCGGGCGCCGATCGGCCGGTCCGCCGACCTGGACAGCGGCAACCGCCCGGCCGCGCTGGTGGTGGCCCTGGGCACCGCGGCGATCCTGGTCACGGTGCTGCTCCTCGGGTTCCGCGGCGCGTACTTCGACCTCGGCGGCGATCCGGCGGGCGGCGCGGAGGTCATCGGCGCGGGCATCTTCCGGTACTGGGTGCTGGCCTTCGAAGTGCTGTCGGTGCTGCTGCTCGCCGCCCTGGTGGGCGCGATTATCTTGTCCCGCAACGACATCGGACCAAGTGCGCCCGCCGAGCCCGCGGCCTCGGCACCGGAGGGGAGCCGGTGATGCACATTGCGTATCCGCTGGTGCTGGCCGCGCTGCTGTTCTCCGTCGGCGTGTACGGGGTGCTGGCCCGGCGCAACGCCATCCTGGTGCTGATGTCGGTCGAGCTGATGCTCAACGCGGTCAACATCAACCTGATCGCGTTCGACATCTTCCTCGCCGACACGCTGCGCTCCGGGCAGGTGCTCACGCTGTTCGTGATCGTCATCGCCGCCGCCGAGGTGGGGCTGGGCCTCGCGATCGTGCTGCTGGTGTTCCGCAACCGGGCCACTGTCGCGGTGGATTCCCTGCGGGACTTGGCAGACCGCGACGAGGCGCCGTCGGGGGTGGGCCGATGACCACGACGCTCGCGGCGTTCGCGGTGCTGAGCCCGTTCGCCGCCGCGGTGGCCGGAATGCTGCTGGGGCGCCGGATTCCGCCCGGCGTGCTCGCCGTCGCGGGCACCGCGGTCAGCGCGGTGCTCGCGGTGTTCGTCGTGCTCGCCGTGGTCGGCGACCCGACGCGGGTGTGGGAGACCTCGACGCTGCTGACGCCGACCGGCACCGTGCCGGTCACCCTGGGCGTGCGGGTCGACGCGCTGTCCGCCGCGGTCGCGGTCATGGTCGCGCCGGTCGCGCTGGCCATCCAGGTGTACTCGATCGGTTACCTGCGCGGCGATCCGCGGTACTCGTCGTATGCCGCGCTGGTGTCGCTGTTCACCGCCGCCATGCTCACCGTGGTGCTGTCCGCCGACCTGATGCTGATCTACGTCGGCTGGGAGGTCATGGGCATCTGCTCGTACTTCCTGATCGGCCACCACTGGGAGCGGCCCGCGACCTCGGCCGCCGCGGTGAAATCGTTCCTGATGACCAGGTTCGGCGACGTCGGGTTCCTGTTCGGGATCTTCGTGCTGGGGATGGCCGCGGACTCGTTCCGGGTCTCCGCCGTGCTCGCCGCCGTGCCCGCCATGTCGGACGGCACCCTGCTCACCGCCACTTTGCTGCTGACACTGGGAGTCGTCGGCAAGGCGGCCCAATTCCCCTTGCACAGTTGGCTTCCCGACGCGATGGCCGGGCCGTCGCCGGTGAGCGCGCTGATCCACGCCGCGACCATGGTGGCCGCGGGCGCCTACATGGTCGCCCTGCTGTTCCCGGTGTTCGCCGCCGCGCCGATCACCCTGGACGTGCTCGCCGTGCTGGCGGTCGTCTCCATGCTCGGCGCCGCGTTGGCCGCGCTCGTCGCCGACGACCTCAAGCGGGTGCTGGCGTACTCGACCATCAGCCAGCTCAGCCTGATGTTCGCCGGTCTCGCGGTCGGCGGGCGCACCGCGGCGGTCAGTCACCTGTTGTCCCACGCGGCTTTCAAGGCGCTGCTGTTTCTCGCCGCGGGCGCGGTGATCCTGGCCGTGGGCAGCAACCTGCTGGCCGACATGGGCGGGCTGCGGCGCGCCATGCCGGTCACCTTCGCGACCATGACGGTCGGCTTCGTCGCGCTCGCGGGGCTGCCGCCGACGAGTGGATTCTTCAGCAAGGACGCCATTGTCGCCGCCGCCGAGCATGCCGCGACCGGCGCCGGGTCGCCGGTCGGCGCGGGCACCGCGTGGGTCGTGCTGGTCGCCGTGCTGCTGACCGCCGGGCTCACCGCGGCCTACGCGACCCGGGCCTGGCTGCTGACCTTCTTCGGACACGCGACCGGTCGGACAGCGCGCGAGGTGTCGCCGCTGCTGCTGGGCCCGCTGCTGGTGCTCGCGGTTCCCGCGCTGCTGTTGGGTTTCGGCGGACTGCGCTTCGCCGAGCTGCGCCCGGAACTGGTCAGCACCCTGGTCGCGCTGGCACCCGCGGTGCTCGGCGCGGGCGTCGTCTACACCGCGTGGCGGCGGCAGCCCGCCGGGGACCCGGTCGCCGCGCTCGGCGGGCCACGCGCGGTGTTCGCCACCGCGTTCCGCACCGACGACCTGTACGAGCGCACCGTCGCCCCGGCGGTCATGGGCCTGGCGGGCGGCGTCGTCGGCGTGGACAACCGGGTCGTCGGGCGCGCGGTGACCGGCGCGGGTCGCACCGCGCGCCGGATCGGTGGCGTGCTTCGCCTGACACAGAACGGAAACGCGCAGTTCTACCTGACCGGGCTGCTGGCGGGCGTGTTGCTGATCGCGGTCGGCGTGGTGGTGCTGCGATGACCGTCCTCACCGTCCTGCTCATCGCGGTCCCGCTGGCCGGTTGCCTCATCGTGCCCGCGCTGCCGCGGCGGCGGGCGGTGTCCTTCGGCGTCGTCGTCACCGGGCTCACGCTGCTGATCGCCGCGGCGATGGCCGTGTCGTTCGACTACGGCCGGACGGCCGAGATCCAGTTCGCGGTCGACCAGCCGTGGATTCCGCCCATCGGCCTGCGCTTGCACCTCGGCGTCGACGGAATCTCGCTGCCGCTGGTGGTGTTGACCGCGCTGCTGTGCGCGTTGTGCGCGATCTACACCACCCGACCGGCGGGCGAGCCGATCAGGCCGCGCGCGTTCGTGGCACTGGTGCTGCTGACCGAGGTCGGCATGCTCGGCACGTTCGTGGCGCTGGACCTGTTGCTGTTCTTCGTGTTCTTCGAGGTCGTGCTGGTGCCGATGTACGCGATCATCGCGGGCTGGGGCGGTCCGGCGCGGGCGGCGGCGGCGCGCCAGTTCATCCTCTACACCCTGCTCGGCTCCGGCGTGCTGCTGGTCGGGCTGCTGCTGATCTACGCCCAGGCGTCCACTTTGGACATGGTGGTGCTGGCGTCGATGGGCGGCGCGGCGATCAGCCCGGCCCTGCAGGTGGTGGCGTTCCTGCTGGTCGCGGGCGGGTTGGCGGTCAAGGTGCCGATGTGGCCGCTGCACACCTGGCTGCCCGACGCGCACACCGAGGCGCCGACGGTCGGGTCGGTGCTGCTGGCCGGGGTGCTGCTGAAGATGGGCACGTACGGGATGGTGCGCATCGCGGTGCCGATCCTGCCCGAGGGGGCGCTGGCGCTGGCGCCGTTCCTCGGCGCGCTCGGCGTGGTCGGCATCATCTACGGCGCGCTGGCCTGCCTCGGGCAGCGCGATCTCAAGCGGCTCATCGCGTTCTCCAGCGTGGGCCACATGGGTTTCGTCCTGCTCGGCATCGCCACGCTCACCCCGGCGGGCATCAATGCCGCGCTGTTCGCCAACATCGCCCACGGCCTGATCACCGGTCTGCTGTTCTTCCTGGCGGGCGCGATCGCCCAGCGCTACGGCAGCACCGACGTGGACAAGCTCGGCGGCGGCCTGCTCGCCAAGGCCCCACGGCTGGGTTCGCTGCTCGTGCTCGCCGCGGTGGCCAGCCTCGGATTGCCCGGCCTGGCGGGGTTCTGGGGCGAGATGCTCGCGATGCTGGCCGCGTTCGACCCCGCTCCGGGGCTCGATCGCGGGCTGTACCTGGTCTTCATGGCGATCGCCGGGATCGGGGCGGTGCTCACCGCGGCGTACTTCCTGGTCATGCTGCGTCGGGTCGCCCAGGGCACGGTCGCCGAGCCGGTCGGCACCCTGCGCGTCGCCGATGTGACCGGCCGTGAGCTGGTGGCGTGGGTTCCGTTGGTACTGCTGGTGTTCGCGGCGGGGCTGTGGCCGCGCCTGGTGCTCGGCGTCACCGACGGCGCCGTGCGCGCGCTGCTGGGCGGGGGCTGAGCCATGCCGACCGTGCAGAGCATCGATTACCTCGCGATCGCGCCGCCGCTGGTCCTGGCGCTCGCCGCGCTCGCCGTGCTCGTCGCGGACACCCTTGTCCCACAACGACTCCGCGGCTGGATTCACGGCGGCGCGGTGGCCGGAACGCTGCTCGCGGTGGGTGTCGAGGTGCCCCTCGCGATCGATGTGCTGTCGGCGAACCGGCCGCGCGGCACGTTCTGCGTCGGCACGGGGGAGCAGCTCTCCTGCTCGTACGTGGTGGACGAGTTCACCGTGCTGTTCCAGGTGGTCATGCTCGTCGCGGCCGTCGTCGTGCTGCTCATGGCGCACACCGAGGTGCGCGACACCCGGCTCCCGGTCGGCGAGTTCTGCTTCCTCGTCCTGGCAGCACTTTCCGGGGCGCTCGCGCTGGTCGCCGGGCGGGACTTGATCACCCTGGTGGTGTGCCTGGAAGTCGTGTCGCTGCCGCTGTTCGCGCTGGTGGCGCTGCGCCGCTACGACGGCCGCTCGTCCGAGGCCGGGCTCAAGATGTTCCTGGTCTCGGTCATCTCCACCGCGGTCATGCTGTTCGGCATCAGCCTGGTCTACGGGGTCACCGGAACCATGTTCCTGGACCGGATGGCGGTGGCGCTGGCCGAACCCGGCCCACTCGGCGGCGTCGCCACGGTCGGCGTGGTGCTCGTGCTCGTCGGGTTCGGGTTCAAGGTGTCCGCGGTGCCGTTCCACTTCTGGGCGCCGGACACCTACCAGGGCGCGCCGGTCTCGGTCGCGGCGTTCCTCGCGGTGGTGTCCAAGGCCGCCGGGTTCGCCGGGCTGATCCTGGTGCTCACCATCGGATTCGGGCCCTACAGCGGGGTGTGGGGCCCGTTGGTGGCGGTGCTCGCGGCCGTGTCGATGACCGTCGGCAACCTGGTGGCGCTGCGCCAGCGGACGCCCATGCGGCTGCTCGCGTGGTCCTCGATCGCGCAGGCGGGCTACATGCTCGCGCCGCTCGGCGCGGTCGGCGGCATCGCGGCCGGGGCGACCCGGCAGGCCGAGTTGGACGAGCTGATCGCCGCGACGGTCGGCTACGTCGCGATCTACTCGGTGATGAACATCGGCGTGTTCGCGGTGATCGCGTTCATCGGCTGGATCGGCAAGCTCGGCGGCGGAAACATCGACGACTACCGCGGCCTCGCCCGCTCGCACCCGGCCGTGGCGATCGCGCTCGCGTTCTTCCTCGCCTGCCTCGCCGGGCTGCCACCGGGGCTGGCAGGCCTGTTCGCCAAGATCGTCGTCTTCCGCGGTGTGGTGGACAACGGCTACGGCTGGCTCGCGGTGGTCATGGCGGTCAACACCGTGATCGGGCTCTACTACTACCTCGCCTGGGCGGCCCGGCTGTTCGGCCCGCGGCCCGCTGGCCAGGGTGTCCACTTCGGACAGGTGTCGGCGCCGGTCGGAGCGGCTATCCTGATGGCCGCGGTCGCCACGGTGGCGATGTCCGTGCTGCCGCAGTTGGTCCTCGGCATTGCCCCATTCGGCACGACGGGAGGCTGATCCGGTGAGCGAGCTTGCGAGCGAACCACAGTCGCAGCGCGAAATTCAGGCCACTGTCGCGACCTTCATCCGGGAGTCGAACAGCGGCACCGTGCTGCTCGACTCGGGCGCCGAACTGTCCTTCGACGCCAAGGCGTTCGCGCGCAGTGGGCTGCGGATGTTCCGGCTCGGCCAGCGGGTGGTGCTGCGGGTCGTCGGCGGCCAGGTCGTGGCCATCACCCACATCTGTTTCCCGTTGCACTGAGGTGGCGACGTGTCGTGGACTATCGGATCACCGCGGCCGAGCGGGCGCGGTTCAAACGCTGTAGGCGGCAGTGGGATTTCGCCTCCCCACATCGGCGCGACCTCGAACCCGTCGATTCCGCGGCGGTGAGCCTGCCGCTCGCGATCAAGGACGCGCTCGCGGTCTACTACTACCCCGGCACTTGGGATTGGCACCGCGAACTGGTGCTTTCCCTGGTACACAAGGCATTTCTGCGGTCGGTGCGGGAGCAGTCCGATCCGCCGGACGCCGGGGTGGTCGAGGTCGGCACCGCGTTCCTGGCGAACTACAGCGCGTGGGCGCCCACGGTGGACGACTTCGCCCCGGTCAAGATCGACCACGACGTCGAGGGGCTGCTGCCCGATCCCCGCGATCCGCTGGCGGGCCTGGTCACCCCGGACGGGCGGCGGATGATCTACGCGACCCGGGTCGACCTGCTCGCGGTCGACGCCGCCGACGAGTACTGGGTCGTGCGGCACCAGGTGGTCGAGGACTGGCAGGACGTCGACATGCTGCTGCTCGACGAGGCCGCGGTCGCGGCCTGCTGGGCGTGGGAGCAGGTGTACCTGGGGATGGAGATCGCGGGCACGATCCACAACGAACTGCGCACCGACCCCACGCCGCCGCCCGGCCCGCTGGAGAACGCGGACCGCGTCGCCCAGCACGAACCCAGCGGCGGCGGTCGGGCCATCCCGCAGCACCGGCGGCTCTACGCGCGCGCCAAGCAGGCGGACATGGACCGGGTGGTGCGGCGCACCGCGGGACCGGTGCGGCGCACCCGGATTCGGCGCGGCCGGATCGAGATCGCGGCGGCGGGCGCGCAACTCGGCGCCGAGGCCCTGGACATGGCCGACGTCGACCTGGTCGCCTATCCGGCGCCCGCCCCGCACTGCCGGACGTGCCGGTTCCGCCCGCCGTGTCTGGCCATGATGGACGGTGCCGACCCGGAAATGCTGCTGTCGAAGGGATTTCGGCCGCGGCCCCCGACGTTGCGGCCCAAGCCGAGGCTGGGTCAGTCGACGTGGGGATTCGGCAGGGGAGCCGCGCCGCCACCAGAGTGGTGACCTACTTGTCGATGTCGCCGACCACGAAGAACATCGACCCGAGGATGGCGATCATGTCGGCGAGCAGGGTGCCGCGCATCAGTTCGGGCAGCACCTGGATGTTGTTGAACGACGCCGACCGCAGCTTCAGCCGCCACGGCGTCTTCTCGCCGCGCGAGACCAGGTAGTAGCCGTTGACCCCCAACGGGTTCTCGGTCCACGCGTAGGTGTGCCCCGGCGGTGCTTTGACCACTTTGGACGTTCGCGCGCAGATCGGCCCGGGCGGCAGCTCGACGATCCGGTCGAGGCAGCGCTCCGCGAGATCGAGCGAGGTGTACACCTCGTCGAGCAGGCATTCGAAGCGGGCCAGGCAGTCGCCCCCGGTCCGGGTCACCACCGGCACGTCCAGCTCGCCGTAGGCGAGATAGGGCTCGTCGCGGCGAAGGTCGAAGTCCAGGCCGCAGGCGCGCGCGATCGGCCCGGACACCCCGTATTCCGCGGCCTGCGCGACCGACAGCACGCCGACGCCGCGGGTCCGGGCGTGGAAGATCTCGTTGCCACGTACCAGGTTGTCGATGTCGCGAGTGCCGCGTCGCACGTCGGCGACAGCCTGCCTGGCGCGGACCGGCCAGCCCGCGGGCAGGTCGTCCTTGAGGCCGCCGACCCGGTTGAACATGTAGTGCATCCGGCCGCCGGAGACCTCCTCCATCACCTGCTGGAGGACTTCACGCTCCCGGAAGGCGTAGAAGATCGGCGTGATGGCGCCGAGTTCGATCGGGTAGGAACCCAGGAACATCAGGTGGTTGAGCACCCGGTTGAGCTCGGCGAGCAGCGTGCGGATCCACACCGCCCGCACCGGCACCTCGATGTCGAGCATCCGCTCCACGGCGAGCACGACGCCCAACTCGTTGGAGAACGCGGAAAGCCAGTCGTGCCGGTTGGCGAGCATGATGATCTGCCGGTAGTCGCGGACCTCGAACAGCTTCTCCGCGCCGCGGTGCATGTAGCCGATGATCGGCTCCACGTCGGTGATCCGCTCGCCGTCGAGCCGCAGCCGCAGCCGCAGCACGCCGTGCGTCGCCGGGTGCTGGGGGCCGATGTTGAGCACCATGTCCTCGGTGGCCAGCTCGGCGGCGCCCGATCCGATCGCGACTGTCCGTTCGGTACTCATCCGGTCGTCCCTCCACTGTGGTCCAGCAGGACCGCGGGCACGGTGACGCCGACCGCCTGCACCAGCCAGTCGAAGCCGCCGAGGCCCGCACGGTCGATCAGGTCCGCCTCGTCGCAGGCTTGGCGCAACTCGCGCAGGTAGCGCGGCGGATCGGTGCGCGCGAGCGCTATCGGCGGCCGGGTGCCGCGCACGCCGAGTGCGCGCAGTGCCGCGCGCTGGGTGGTGAGCAGGGTTTCGCCCGCGCCCGCCAGGACCCCCGCGGCGGCGCAGGCGTCGGTGGCCACGTGCGCGGTGATGTCGCACGAGCCGTCGGGCACCGGGGACACCTGGCGGCCCGCGCGGTATCCGGTCAGCGTGCCGAACGGCGGCCTGCCGGGCAGTCGGTGGGCGTAGTCGGCGGCGACCGCGACGCCGCGCCGAAGCGCCCGCACGACGCCTGCCCACGCGTCGTCGCGGGGACGGCCGACCTCGGCCCGCGCGCCGACCCTTGCCAAGGGCCACCAGCGAACCAGCCAGTCGAGGTCGGCCGCGTCGGGGATGTCGCCGAGGCGTTCGGCGCCGGACTCCGGCTCGACCAATACTATCCGCGGTCCGTCGGCGGTGCGCTCGACCACGTCGACGGGCACGTTGTCGAGCCACTCGTTGGCGACGACCAGACCGGTGACGGCGTGGGGCAGGGCCGCGGTCCAGGTGATCCGGGCCGGGAGGTCGGCGGGCCGCGGGGCGAGTTCGACCGTGGTCAGCCGCAGTCGCGCGCTCAACTCTGGTCCGGCGAGCCGGGCCAGGCCCGCGAGCAGTTCGCCGCCGCCGCCGCCCACGTCGACCACGTCCAGCGCCGCGGGGTGGTCGAGCATGCGGTCGACGTCGTGCAGCAGGACGAGAATCGCGGCCGCGTAGGCGGTGGGGGAGTGCGCGGAGGTGCGGAAGTGCTCAGCGGGCCTGCCCACGCGGTGGAACCCGGACTCCGCGTAGAGCGCGCGATCGGTTGCCGTGCGCCAGGACTGCCAGGTGTCCGGTGCCCGCTGCCTCATGCCAGCACCGCGGCCGTACCGGGGTGCGCCACCCGGTGGTTGACGATGTCGAGCTGGCGGACGGTGTAGCGGCGCAGGAAACCGAGCTGCCGGGCGGTGAGTCGGTCGCAGATCCAGTCCCAGTGCAGCGACACCCAGTCGCCTGTGGACAGTGCGGTGTGGAACTCGGCGGGCCGCACGGATTCCACCGCGGGCTCGGCGAAACTCAGCAGCCTGCCGTCGGCCCGCAGGGCGCGCGACCGCACCAGCACCCGGTCGCCATGTACGGACACCACGCGGCCCCACCGGATTCGGCACCGGTCGAGCACCGTCAGCGCGTGCGCTCCGGCCTTGTCGTCGCCGAGCAGGCGCAGCCACGGGTAGACGCAGAACACCTGGAAGCTGTGGTGCGGCACACCGCCCGCGAGCACGCTCGCCACGAGATGCGGGAACTGCTTGCCGGTGCTCGGCTTGAACCGCTCCTCCATCGAGTTCGCGATCGCGGGCACATCGATCGCGTCCAGCAGCCGGTTGCCGAGCCAGTACGCCTCGACCACCCGGTGGTCGAGCGGATCGCGGATGCCGGTCGCGCCCGCTATCAGCTCCAGGTACGGCCAGGCGCCGGAGAATCCGCGGACCAGGCGGACCAGGCCGCGGTCGTCCGCGCCCGCGGCGCGGAAGCTCAACAACTCGTCGCTGTCGGCCGGACCGCAGAAGCCGAGCGAGTTCGGCGGGTAGGCGTAGCGGAAGAACAGTTCCGCGCCCGAGTGCCCCACCGCGAGTGAGCCCATCCCTCAAGGTAACGCCGCCGTATGGCCGCGGCAAGACGTCACGGCGTCGGCAACAGGGACGGCCTGACTGCGGGTTCTCCCGAATCAGAAAATGATTGCACGGGGCCTTCGGCGCGTCGGCGAACAGTACGAAATTCTTGTCAGCGTGACGACCACCGAGTCAAACAACCCCGGAATGGGAGGCCATAGGCGTGCCTCACCGATTGTCGCGCGCCCGGCGATGGGCGATCCGATGTGGACGGCGACGGCAGGGCAGTCGCGGTGGCCCGCACCCGCTTCGCCCCGCCCGCCAAGTGGCACGACTACTTCGCGGTGGGCACCGCGACGCCACGCCCGAGCATCGAGTCGTGACGGGCGCGGGTCGTCAGGTGACCCGGTGCGCGTCGGCGGGCGTACCCCGGACATCCGACACGTCCCGGACCATGAACACCGGACTGTCAGCGGGTGGTGTGGTCGAGGAACGCCCGCCATTCGCCGGGGGTGAAGGCGAAGGCGGGGGAGTGGGGCAGTTTGCTGTCGCGCAGACCGACCTGGCCGTGGTCGAAGTTGACCTCGACGCAGCCGGTGCCGTTGTCATTGCTGGCGGTGGCCTTGAACCAGCCGTCGGCTTCGAACGCCGTGGCCGCGGCCCGCGGGTCATACGTCCGCATGGGTGGATCCCTTCGCTTTGCGCTGGTGCTCGCCGAGTACCCGGCGGATGAACCGCCGCGAGTCGTATTCTCCCAGTGCCGCGCTGCGTACCAACTCCCACCGTCGCTGAAACTGGCGCATCGCGTCCTCGTCATCGATGGTGGCCGAGCCGACCGCGTACTCCACGCTGACGAAGTCGCCCATGGTCGCGCTGTTGAACTGCATCAAGGTGAATCCGTAGGTCGTCGCCGGGAAGCGGGCGTCGAACGGCAGCACCAGCAGCGTGAGGTAAGTGTGTTCGGACAAGGCGAGCAGGTGGGCGAGCTGAGTGGCCATCATCGCCGGGTCGCCCATGTTCCGGCGCAGGCACGCCTCGCTGAGCAGGAACGTGCAGTCCGGCGGCGACTCCTGGGTGAAGATCGCCCGCTGGCGGCCGAGTCGGGCGCGCACCGAGGACTCGATGTCGACCGCGTCGCCCAACTCGAACTGGCGGCGCATGTACGCCTCGGACTGGATCAGGCCGTCGTGCGCCTCCAGGTGCACCGCCTTGATCACCCGCGCGTCCCGCTCGACCTCCTGGTATTCGCTCCACCACGCCGGGCTGGCGCTGGTGTCCACCCAGACGCCGCGCTCGTCGAGCGGCGTGCGGGCGAACTGCCGCAACTCCTCGGCCTTGGTGCCGGTGAGGCCGTAGGCGTCGAGCAGCTTGTCGAGGTCGGCCATGGTGACTCGGGCGATCCGGGCTCCCTCGAACTTGGTGATCCACGCCTGGCTGCGCCCGACCAGCTTTCCCGCTTTCTCCTGGGTGAGCCCACAGGCTTCGCGCGCGTTGCGCAGGGCGAGGCCGAGGCGAACCCGGCGATGGGACGGAGGACCAGCGGCCACGGTGCGTGACCTCCTTCGCGGTGAACATTCAGCCATTCGAGGACTTGGCTCATGCTGAATAGTCGGACTAGTGTGGTCACACTAACAGTAGTCGTGCGAGCACGACGGGTAGGAGGCCACATGCTAGCCGGGGCAGACCAAGACGGCCCGCGAGGGGACGACCAGCGAGAGCCGCACCCCTTGGCGGCGCTCATTCCCGACCCGACCGGGAAACCGCCACTGTGCGACGAGCCGAGGTTCGCGGAGATCCTGGCGAGAATGGTCGCCGACGCGGCGCCGCGGATGTTCGCCGTCGTGCAGGAGTACGGAGACCGCTACGACGCCCGGATCGCGGCATGGGGGCTCGCCCATGCCGAGCACTCGGACGTGGTGGACTTCGGTGGCTCTGTCCACCTGGGACTGCACACACCGGAGTCCGCCCTGCGCATGTTCGGCGTCACCGGTCGACTGACGCCCCGGCTGGTGTGGGTGGACCCGGCCTTGGCGACCCCTGACGACCTGATGGAGGAGTCCGACGAACGCTGACCGGGCGCGGGCGGGTACCCGGGGTCGCGACCTATAGCGCGTGTCCGGTGGTGGCGTCGACGTGGTCGGGGACCGGGTCGTGCCGGTCGCCCACGGTGGAGGTGCCGGTCGGCTCGAACATCAGGATCGACGCGCCGTCCGCTGAGGACGGTCGGTGTTCGACGCCGCGCGGCACGACGAACACCGCGCCCCGGGGGAGAACCACCTCGCGGTCGCGCAGGGCGATGGTGAGTTCGCCGTCGAGGACGAGGAAGAACTCGTCGGTGTTCTCGTGGGTGTGCCAGACGTGCTCGCCCGCGACCTTGGCGATTCGGACGTCGTAGTCGTTGACCCGGGTGACGACCCGGGGACTCCACAGCGCGTCGAAGCTCGCCAGCGCGGTGTGCAGGTCGATCGGTTCGGTGCTCACACCTTCACTGTCCCAGCCCGACCCGCGGCACGCCAGGAACGACGAGCCGCTCCCGGGTGGCGACCAGGACGAAGTGGCCGACCACCGCGATCACCACGCCCACGGCGGCGATCAGCCAGCCGGGCGCGCCCGCGCGGAGCACGAGGATCACCATGAAGGCGTCGAACAGGGCGACCAGGGTGAAGCCGACGTGCCCGACGTAGGCGGCGGACAGTTCATGGCGGATCCGGCGCGCCTGGTCGGCGCGCCACACCATGACCAGGGCGAGCACCGCGAAGGCGGCGAACAGCACCCGCGCGCCGGTCCCGATCACCGTCCACTCGGCGGCGACCGCCAGGACCAGGAACACCGCCATGGTCACCAGCGACCACAGGTAGGTTCCGAACAGCGCGCGGCGGCTGATGGCGACGCAGCCCGCGACGAACGCGAGTCCGCCCGCCGCGGCATGGATCGCGATGAAGACGGTGTGCGGCATGGCGAGGGCCTCCTGGTGTGCTGCCTAGAGCAGACACCGTGACCAGGCGGTGTGTCCAACAGCTTGTCCGGCGCGATTGACAACCGCTGGTTGTCGTTCACCATGGGCGGTGTGGACGTCGACACCGCGTTGCTGCGGGCATTCGTGCTGACCGCCGAGGAGCTGCACTTCGGCCGCGCGGCCGAGCGGCTGCACCTGAGCCAGCAGGCGCTGTCCAAGCGGATCGCCCGCCTGGAGGCGCTGCTGGGCGTCCGGCTGTTCGAGCGCACCAACCGCCGGGTCGTGTTGTCCGCGGCGGGAATCCGGCTGCTCCCGCCCGCGGGCGACGCACTGTCCCAAGTGGACGCCGCGCTCGCCGTCGTCGGGACGCTGGACGGCCCGCTGACCGTGGACGTGCTCAACGAGCACCTCCCGCCGCTGCGCATGGTGCACCAGGCGATCGACCGCGATCCCGCGTTGCGCCTGCGGGTGACGATGGGCAAGGGCGGCCGGGACGTGGTGGCCGATCTGCGCAACGGTGTGTTCGACCTGGCGTTCGGTCGCGCTGGTGCGATCCCGGCGCCGTGGCCCGCCGACGTGGCCCGGGCGATCCTGATGCTCGAACCGGTCGGGTTGCTCGTCTCGGCCGACGACCCGCTGGCGCGGCGGGACACGGTGACCCTGGCGGAGTTGCGGGGCGTGCCGCTGTGGTTCCCGGGGGTCGCGACGCCCGCCGAGTGGGTCGGCTACCTGGACGAACTGGGCGCGGAGTTCGGTGTGGACATCGACTATTCCGGCTCCACCATGGGATTCGAGCACTTCGTCAGCCGGATCGCGACCGGCGTGCACCGGGCGACGTTCCTCGGCACGGCGATGGCGCCGCCGCCCGACGATCGGGTCCGCACCCTGGGGATCGTCGGCCCGACCCCGGTGTTCCCCTGGTGGGCCATGTGGCGGCGCCGGGTGCCGCGCCACCAGGTGCACCGCCTGCTCGCCGCGATGACCGGCGACGGTGTGCCGACCCCAGCGGTGCCCGACCGCGACCGGATCTGGCTGCCCGCGCGGGATCGCGCCTACCTCGCCGAAGACACCTAGCCGATCGCGATCAGCACGCGGCCGCCCCTGCCGCCGGACTCCACGGCGACATGCGCGGCGGCGATGTCGTCCAGCGCGAACGGCCGCCCGACGGGAATGTGCAGGTGTCCGGTGTGGACGGCCTCGGTCAGGTCCCGCGCCGCGTGCCGCTTTCCCGCGCGCGGGAAGTCGTCGCTGCCGAGCAGGCGCAGGGTGACGTTGGAGAACAGCAGCGGCCAGAACGGCAGCGTCGGCGGCGCCGCGGTCGCGTACGCCGCGATCACCGCGCCCTGAGCGGCCACCGCGGCGTCCAGGTCGGCGTTGGCCGACAGGGCGACCTCGACGATCCGGTCCACCCCGGCCGGGGCGATCGCGCGGATCTCGCCCGCCGGGTCGGGTCCGTCGAGCGCCACCACGTGGTGCTTGGACTGAACTACGTCGGTCGAGCGCCGAACCGTGCCGATGACCACCGCGCCACCCCACTGGGCGAGTTGGGCCGCCACCGAGCCGACCGCGCCGAGGACACCGTGCACGAGCACCGTGGCGCCCGACACCGCTCCGTCGGCGAACACCGCGCGGTGGGCGGTGATGCCGGGAATCCCGAGCGCCGCGCCGATCTCGTCGCCGACGTCGTCGGGCAGGTCGATCGCCTGGTCCGCGGGCACCACGGTCGCCTCGGCCGCGGTGCCGAACGGCCGGTACGACTGCGCCCCGTACACCCACACCCGGCGCCCGATCCGGGTCGCGTCGCCGCCGGGGCCGACGGCGTCGAGCACGCCCGCGCCGTCGCTGTGCGGCACCACCAGCGGGTACGGCATGGCCGAGCCGAGCCAGCCCTGGCGCTTCTTCACATCGCCCGGGTTCACCCCGGACACCGTCAGCCGGACCCGCACCTCCCCAACGGCGGGCTCGGGCAGCGGCAGGTCGCCGACCCGCAGCGCCTCGGCGGCGGGACCCTGTCGCTCGTACCAGGCTGCGCGCACGTCGGTAGCTCCGTCCTCGAACTCGGTCGGGCCCAACCTACTGGGCAGCCGAGTAGGGTGCGGCCTCGACTGGGAGGTCGCATGGACAACATGAGCCGGGTGGAGCGCATCGTCGCCACGCTGCCCGAGGCGGTGCGCATCGATGTCGCCGAATGGGGGGACCACCCGACTTTCCGGGTGCGCGGCAAGAACTTCGTGTTCGCCGACGACCGGGCCGAGAACCTGACCGTGAAGCTGTCCAAGGACGAGGCCGAGGCGGTGGTCGCGACCGACCCGGCCGCCGCCCCCGCGGGCTACGGCCTCGGCCGACACGGCTGGGTCGCCCTGACCGTCCCCGCCGACGCCGACGACGAGCGCTGGACCCAGGTCGAGGAGTGGATCCGCACGTCCTACAGCCTCGTCGCGCCCAAGGCGCTGGCGCGTCGAGCGGAGTCGCCGACGACCTGACGGCAGGGCCATCTGCACCTGTCTCGATCGACTTCGTGGGCGTAACGTCCGGCCGGGGTCCGCACCGTCAGACGTTCCTCGTCGATCACAAGGACGTGCCATGAAGCGGCGAATTTGGGCGGCTGGTGCCGCGCTGATTCTGACTGGATCATTACTGACACTCGCGGGCGCGCCATCACAGGCGCAGCCCAAGGGCAGGTTCGGCTTCGACGCGAAGCCCGGCAGGCCGCAGCTCTCCGGCGCCGCCGACCACGGGCTGTTGTTCGGCACGGGCGGCGTCTTGGCCGCGCAGGACAGTCCGCGCGCTCAGGCGGTCGCCTCCGACGACGTGCAGGCCAACGGCGACAACAAGGCCAACCCGAGCGACCAGTTCGGCAGCGGGTCGGGTCTGCCCGCCAACGAGACCGCGATCGCGATCAACCCGACCAACCCGAACAACGTCATCGCGGGCGCCAACGACTACGAGCCCGGCGTCGACGGCAACATGGGACTCTACGTGTCCTTCGACGGCGGCCGCAGTTGGCCGATCAGCAGGCACGTCCGCCAGGTCACCACGCCGGACCGGTCGATGTACGGCACCGGCGATCCGGTGATCGCCTTCGACCGGGCGGGCGTCGCCTACGCCTCGTTCATCTCCTTCGGTCGCGCGAACTTCGACTCCTACATCGCGGTGAGCCGGTCCACCGACGGCGGCATCACCTGGACTCAGCCGGTCGACGGCGCGCCCGCGGCGGGCACGCTGATCACTCCCGGCGACGGCATCGTGGTGCACAACGGCGGGCCGGAAGACGCGCAGATCTTCCACGACAAGGAGTGGATGGTCGCCGGGCCGCGCCCGCCCGGCGTGCCGCTGGTCCCGGGCACCGACCAGGGCTACGTCAGCCCCGACCGGCTCTACGTCACGTGGACCCGGTTCGACAGCGGCCCGGACGGCACCGGCAATGTCGATTCCGCCATCTACGCCGCGTACTCCGATGACCAGGGCAGACACTGGTCGCCCGCGCGGGAGATCTCGGGACAGGCGCCGTTCTGTGATGTCCAGTTCGGCGACCAGGACGGCAACGCCTGCGACGAGGACCAGTTCTCGGTGCCCGTTGTCGACCACCGCAACGGCCACGTGCATGTCGCGTTCCAGAACTTCAACACCGCGAGCACCGAGAAGAGCCGTTACGTCGTGGTCCGCTCGGTCGACGGCGGCGCGACGTGGGGCAACCCGCAGTTCGTCACCGACGTGTTCGACGGGGCCGACAAGTACCCGATATGCGCGGGCAGGCAGACCCTCGACCTGATGTGCGCGCGCACCAACGCGGCCGGGAACATCGACATCGACCGCCGGACCGGCAGGCTCTACATCACCTTCGCGGACAACCGAAACGGCACCGCGGCCGACACGAACACCGACGTGTTCGTGACCTCATCGACCGACGCGGGCCGCAGCTGGAGCAGGCCACGCAACCTCACGGAGAGCTCCGTCGACGACCAGTGGTTCCCGTGGCTGTCGGTGGCGCCGGACGGCGTCGTCGCGGTGACCTACTTCGATCGGCGCTACAGCGGGCCCAAGCTGATCGACACCTCGCTGTCCGTGTCGACCGACAACGGCCGCAACTTCGGCACCCGTCGGGTATCCGAGCAGTCGTGGAACGCGGACCTGGCCTTCCGGCAGGGCGTGTTCATCGGTGACTACAACGGCCTGGCCACCGGCATCGGGATCGCCATCCCGTGCTGGACCGACGCCCGGTTCGCCGAGCCGAACGTGCCCGGCAACAACCCGCCCAACCAGCAATCCGACGTGCTGGTCGACCGGGAGACCATCCCGACCCGTCGGTGACCGCGGAGTCCCGCCAGGCCCGTCGCGCCCAAGGGTGCGACGGGCCTGGCTTGTGGGTGACCGCCATCGCGCATATAGTCTGCGCGCATACTAAAAACGCGGAGGCCGACCATGTGGACGTTCGAGCACACCGAGACGACCAGCGCCAGTCCGGCACAGTTGTGGGCCCGCTACGCCGAGCCCGCCACGTGGCCCGAGTGGGACCACGAGACCGCGACGGTGACCGTCGACGGCCCGATGGCGGTCGGCACCCGCGGCACGCTCAAGCCGGTCCGCGGTCCGGCGACGCCGTTCGTGTTCACCGAGGTCACCCCGGCGGTCGGGTTCACCGACGTGAGCAGGCTTCCGTTGGCGCGCTTGACGTTCAGCCACGTCATCGAACCCACCGAGGCGGGCAGCCGGTTCACCCACCGGGTCGCCATCAGCGGCTTGCTGGGGCCGGTGTTCGCCCGGGTGATCGGCCGGACCATCGCGGCGGGTCTGCCCACCGTGATGCGCGAACTGGCCCGACTCGCCGAGAACACCGCGGCACCGTGAAGCCAAAGGACAGTCCGGGATTCCTGCTGTGGCGGACAACGTTGCGCTGGCAGCGGGCGATCACCGCGGCGTTGCGCCCGCTGGAGTTGACCCACGTCCAGTTCGTGCTCCTCGCGGCGGTCTGGTGGCTGTCCGACCAGTCCGCCGCCCCGAGCCAGCGGCAGGTCGCCGACCACGCCGGGACGGACGTGATGATGACCAGCCAGGTTCTGCGCGCGCTGGAGCGGCGCGGCCTGGTGGCCCGGGCCCAGGACGGTGCGGACGCCCGCGTCCGGCGGCTCACCGTCACCGACTCCGGCCGCAAGCTCGCCGAGCGGGCCGTCGCCGTCGTCGAGGCCGCCGACGCCGACTTCTTCGGCCGGGTGCCCGATCCCGCGCGGCTGCTCGACATCCTGCGCCTGCTCGCCGACGACCCGGCAGGCGCCTGAGCCCTACCGGTGATCGAGGATCACCTTCGGGGGCAGCTCCCCGGTGACGAGGCGGTGCGCGATCTCACTGAGCCGGGTGCTGGTGGCACGGCCGTAGGAGCGCAGCCGCTGGAACGCCTGGTTCATGTCGATGTCGCCCGCGTGGGCGAGCACGCCCTTGGCCTGTTCGATGGTGATCCGGTTGTTCAGCGCGGTCTGGAGTTGCTCGGTGAGCACCTCGCCGCGCCGGATCGCGCGTTCCTGCAGGATGCCGATGGTGGCCGTGTCGGCGAGCGCGCGCGCCACCCGCAGGTCCTGGTCGTCCATCGGGCCTGCCTGGGTGCCGAACAGGTTCAGCGCGCCGATGGTGCTGCCGCGCAGCCGCAGCGGCACCGCGTGTACCGACCGGAACCCCTCGGCCGCGGCGTGCGCGGCGAACCGCGGCCACCGGTCCGTCGCCGCCGCCAGGTCGGCCACCACCACCGGCTCCCCGGTGCGGAAGCAGTCCAGGCAGGGGCCCTCGTCGGCTTCGAGCTGGAACAGCTCCAGCCGCCGGGTCTGCTCGCTGGTGGAGGCCACCGGCAGCAGGCCGCCGCGCTGGTCGGACAGCAGCAGCCCCGCGGCCGCGGCGTCGAGCAGGTCGACGCAGTTCTCCACGAGCTGGTGCAGGACGTCGACGACGTCGTAGTCGTCGACCAACGTGTCGGCCAGGTCCACGAAGGCGTGCAGCAGCCGTGTTTCCCTGGCAGTGCCGAAGTCCGTTGGATGACTCATCCGACGCTTTCCTCTCTTCTCCGACTTTCTTTCGCCTCGCGGCGGTCACAGGTCGAGTTCGGCAGGGCGGAGCCTGCGGCTGGTGATGGCGTGTGCGACGTCCTCGATGAGGGCACCGCTGGTGAAGGCGTGGCCGCGCAGCCGGTCCAGGGCCTGCTCGGCGGAGATGCCGAACTCCGCGATGAGCATCCCGGTGGCCTGGTGGACCTCCTCCCTGCGGTGCGGCATCGGCGCCAGCCACGCCTCCAGGGCCTCGCCGTCCGCGCCGTTGGACAGCACGCCCAGCAGGGCCACCGCCGCCAGGTCCACGACCTGCAGCGTGGTGGCCAGATCCTGCTCGGACAGCCAGCCGGGTCGGCCGCGGTAGAGGTCCATCGTGCCGATGCCGATCGCCCCGTGCTGGATGGGGAAGGCGAAGATCGCGCCGACCGGCTGGCCCGCGATCTCCGAGGCGAACGCGGGCCACGCGGCGGCCGCGTCCCGGGTCAGGTCGGGTACCAGCACCGGACGGCGGGTGGCGAACGCCTCGACGCAGGGGCCCTCGCCGAGGGTGAACTGCACCGACTCGATCCGGGCGATCACCTCGTCGCTGGCGTAGAGGGTCTCGCGGGCCCCGGTGGGACCGGTCACGGAGATCGAGGCGCCGTCCACCGGCAACACCTCCACACACGCGCGACACACCTGGGCCACGGCGGCCGCCCCGCCCGCCGGCTTGCGCACCGCGGCGATCACGGCCGCGCGCAGCCTGCGCACCGCCGCCGGGCCGTCCCGGGGATCACGCATTGTCCGGCGCCGCCTCCATCGCGTCGACGTGCCGCCGCACCACCTGGCGCGACCTTGCCGGGTCGCCTGTGGCGATCACTCACGCGTAGCGTACGCCGGCCTGATCCAGTCGGAGCGGTGACCGAAATGTGAAGACCTGGTTGCACCGCGTCCCGCCTATTTCGGATGGCGACGGCTGGTGGTACACAGGTGACAGCGCGGTTTTCCGGGTAAGCTGATCGGACGGGCCTGCGCGGTCCAGCAGCACGCTGTCCCTGACCCTGGCAGTCGAAACACGTGTGAATCCCACATGTGCGACTACGGCACAGGGAGTCCTCATGCGGAATCTCCGCATTCCCGTCCAGCGCGACCGAGATTGGGGCGGCGGTTCGGCCGTCGACCCCCAGCAGAACCTGGTCGGACAGGCTTCCGGCATCCTCGCCGACCGCCTGGTGATCACCGGCGATCGGGCACTCGACCTGCTCCGGCGGCTGAGCGTGCGCACCGACCGGGAGTTGGCCGACCTGGCCAGGCAACTCGTCGCCGAACACGATCACCCCGAGACGACACCGCCCCGGCCGTGGCGCCTCAGCCCGGCGACGCGACCACGTGGCCGCGACCCCTCGGTGCTTTCGTCGTCGCCCGCCGCCCGGCTGCGGGTCCGGCTGGACACCGGGGTGGCATGCGTGGTCGAGCTGTCCGGCGAAATCGACGCCGCGACCGCTCCCGACCTGGTGACCCGGCTGCTCCGGCTGCCGCCCCGCGACGTGATCGTCGACCTGTCCGGGGTGAGCTTCCTCGGTGTCGCGGGGCTGACGATGCTGCTGCGGCTGCGCGGCCACCTGATCGCGGGCGGCGGCACCTTGCGGCTGGCCGCCCCCACGCACCAGGTGCGCAGGCTGATCACCCTCGCCGCGCTGCACGACCTGCTGCCGTGCTGGCCCACCGTCGCGCAGGCCGTGCCGGAAACCCTGGAACCGGAAGAGAAACGGTGCGCGCCATGACCGCGGCGGAGATGTCCCCGACTGGGCTGGCAGGCGAGCGGCTCGGCAGCGAGTTCGCCGAACTGTCCCGTGTGGTCAAACGCGCGGGCCTGCTGCGGCGACGGTACGGCTACTACGCGGTGCGGATCGGGGTCAACCTCGCGCTGCTCGGCGCGACCGCGGTCGCGTTCGTCGTCCTCGGCGACACGTGGTGGCAGTTGTTCACCGCGCTGGTCGTCGCGTTGGTGCTCACCCAGTTCGCGTTCATCGGCCACGACGCCGGACACCGGCAGATCTTCGTCGGCAGGCGGGCCAACGACCTGGTCGGGTACACGCACAGCGCGATCACCGGGATCAGCTACCAGTGGTGGGTCGGCAAGCACAACCGGCACCACGCCAACCCCAACCAGGAGGACGAAGACCCCGACATCGACATCCCGGCGATCGCGTTCAGCCGCGACCAGGCGCGCGCGAAACGCGGCCTGGTCCGGTGGGTGGCGCTGCATCAGGCGCCGCTGTTCTTCCCGCTGCTGCTGACCGAGGCGGTGATGCTGCGCATCTCCAGCGTCGAGGCGGTGCTGCGGCGCGAGATCAAGTTCGTCCGGCTGGAGGCCGTGCTGATCGTCGGCCACCTCGTGGTCTACCTGGCCGCCGTGTTCCTGGTGCTGCCGCCGGGCAAGGCGGTGCTGTTCATCGTCGTGCACCAGGGCGTGATGGGGGTGTACCTGGGGTGTTCCTTCGCGCCCAACCACAAGGGGATGCCCATCCTGGCCAAGGACGTCAAGCTCGACTTCCTGCGCAAGCAGGTGCTGACCTCGCGCAACATCCAGGGCGGCCGGTGGGTCGACTTCCTCCTCGGTGGTCTGAACCACCAGATCGAACACCACCTGTTCCCGAGCATGCCCCGACCCAACCTGCGCCGCGCCCGGCCGGTCGTGCGGGAGTTCTGCGTCCGGCGCGGCGTTTCCTACAGCCAGTGCGGCCTGTTGCACTCCTATGCTCAGGTGCTGCGACACCTGTACGACGCGGGCGCCCCGCTGCGCCCGGCGACAGGTCAGGCCGCTGACAAGAAGAGCCGCGTCGATGCCTGAGCCCGGCGAACGCGCGGTGGTTCCGATGGGGAAGCGGCATGCGCTACTCGGTCCGCGGGGCCAGGGTATGCCGTGGCGGAAGGTGACACGGCTGCTGCAGCCGCTTCCCCGTCGTGCGGAGAGACCAGGAGGCGGTATGGGCGAGCCATCGGTGGGGCAGGCGCACCTGTGGCCCGGCGGGTTGCCGTGCGTGCGGGTCCGCCGGATCGGTCGGGCGCTGGACTTCTACCTCGCCATCGGGTTCGACGTGCAGATCACCGCCGACGGGTGGGTGCTGCTGCGGGCGGACGCGGTGCGGCTCGTCCTCGCGCACGCCCCGAACGGCGCGCCGCCCGTGCCGGTACTGCGGTTGTGGACCGCGGACCTCGCCGGGCTGTGCGAGCGGCTGCGGGCGCTGTCGGTGCCGGTCGGTCCGCTCACGTACTCGGCGCAGTCTCCTGGCGGCCGGGTCGTGGTGTCCGATCCCGACGGCAACACGGTGCTGATCCGCGCGCTTGACCACGCGAACGGGCGGGCGTCGAGCCCGGTGCCGGTCAGGCGGGCGAGCCTGGCGGGGCGAGGATGACGGCCGAGGCCGCCCGCCGCGCCGCTGTCTGGAACGAGGTCGACGCGCGGACACCGGACGAACTGCTGGTCGCGGTGGCCTTGGGCGACCGCGTCGCCTTCGCCGCGCTCTACGAGCGGCTGGCTCCCGCGGTCCTCGGGATGGCCAGAGCCGTGGTGCGGGATCACGCGCAGGCCCAGGAGGTGTCCCAGGAGGTGTTCATCGACCTGTGGCGCACCGCCGCGCGGTATCGCCCGGACCGGGGCAGCGCACTCACCTGGGTGATGACCATGGCGCACCACCGCGCGGTCGATCGGGTCCGGTCCGCCCAGACCCGGGTCGAGCGCGAGCGCGCCGTGGTGTTCGAGCCGAGTCGGGCGCGCCCGTACGACCAGGTGGCCGAGACGGTGATCGAGAACTGGGAGCGCCTGCGGGTCCGCGACTGCCTGCGGACCCTGACCGACCTGCAGCGTGAGTCGATCGAGCTGGCCTACTACCAGGCCCACACCTACCGCGAGGTCGCCGAGATTCTCGACGTGCCGCCCGGCACGGTGAAGACGCGGATGCGGGCCGGGCTGCTCCGCCTCCGCGGCTGCCTTGAGGTCACCCCTTGAGAGCGAGCGAGGCAAGCAGGTCCCGGCCGCGCTCGGCCGTGCCCGGCGCGCACAGCACGTCGTAGCGGCGGGCGACGAGTTGGCTGTGTGAGACGAAGTCGCGCTGTCCCTTGGTCGCGCCGTAGCGGACCGCGGCCGAGGCCACGCCGAACGCCACGCCCGCGACCAGGCCGATGAGGATCGGCAGCAGGCCGGCGCCCGCGGTGAACAGGCTCAGCAGCACGCCGACGAACAGGCCGAGCGAGGCACCGGACATCGCGCCCGCGCCCAGCACGCGCCCCCAGGTCAACCGCGCGTCGACCCGTTCGACGACCATCGGGTCGATGCCGACGATCGTGATGCCGCGCACCGGGAAGTCACTGTCGGCGAGGTGGTCGACGGCCCGCTGGGCCTCCTGGTAGGTGTCGTAGGAGCCGATCGGCCAGCCTTGCGGCAGCGTGGGCAGGGTCGGGGTCGGAACGTTCGTGAACGCGGTCGTCATTCGTCTCTCACACTTCTGGGCGGACGATGCCGCTCCACCCCTTCCAACGCGGCCGGACCCGGAAAATGCCGCTCACCGCAAACTCACAGTCGATTCTCAGCGGGGCAGGCCGTCGACCACCGTTGATACTCCACTTTGGACAGACGATGGCCGGAACGGCACTCCCCGGCTCGGCCTGCCGCGGGCGACCGGTACATTGGGTGCGGCGAAACGGACACGACCACGGGACTTCGACGGGGGCCGGAATGGTTCGGGTGGTTCCTGACCTGGCGAGCGCGCAGCGCGGACCCGCGGCCCGCCATCGCAAGCGGGGCAAGTTCGACCCCGTCCTGCTCGGCTTACGCGTGGGCTCGCTGCTCGCCGGTCTGGGCATCGTCGGCGTCGTGTCGCTGCTTGCCGATGGCGACCGAGCCCCGCAGGTGCTGCCCTCGAACAATCCCGCCTCGTCCGCGCCGACGAGCACTACCTCCGTGGCGCCCACCAGGACGATCGCCACCACCGTGGCAACGGCCACGATCTCGGCCGCCGCGCCGGTCCCGCCGCCGGTCAAGCCGCCGCCCGCGCAGCCCGATCCGCCCGTTGTCACGACCAAGCCGCCCGCCGCGCCGCCGGATCCCGGATTCGGTGTCGTCGTCGCCGGTCAGCCGTGTCCGACCGCGGGCGCTTACGCTATCGGCGCGGGCTTTCAGCCGATGGTCTGCCGCACGGGCGCACCCGCGAACCGACTGAGCTGGCAGTCGATTTTCTAGCGCTGCACGAGTCCTTTGTGGACACCGGAGGGGCCGGCGCACACGCAGCCGCGGCCGTACTTCCCGGCAATGGTCGCGGTGCAGAAGCGGGCCGCGATCCGGTCGTGTGCGGCCCAGGGGTGGGGACACACGGCGCACGCGCCGGTCATGTCGTCCTCGGTGTCCTGGACGGTGTCGCTCGGGTTCAGTTCCGTGGTGGCCATAGTCGTGGGTTCCTGTCCGTCTGGAGCAGCGGATTCGCCCACGGCGCGAACGAGAATCGTGGCCAACGGGGTCTGAATCGCTCCCGGTGGACCCGACGCTACCCCTGTTGCCGCCCGCTTGCCGGACCGCCCACGCGCTACGCCGTCGTGGACTCCTCGCGGCGGCTCAGGCCGAGCGCCTCGATGACCGGCGCGTCGCTCACCCGGAGCAGGGTCGCGGTGTCGTGGGCGGTGAAAGTGTGCGCGCACCAGGAGGGAACCGCGAGGACGTCGCCGCGTTCGAGGTCGAAGGTGTCCTCCGCCACCGCGGCCTGCACCCGGCCCGCGTGCACGGTCCAGATCGACGAACCGGTCTCCCGCACCCGGGGCCCGGAGTTGCCCGCGGTGATCCGGTGCATCTCGCAGCGGATGGTGGGCATCACGTCGCGGCCGGTCGTGGGGTCGGTGAAGCGCACCGCGGCGTGGTCGCTCCGGTTCACCGCGAGCAGATTGTCCAGCGCGGCATCGGTTTCGGCGTAGCGGTAGGCCAGCAGCGGGGAATGCGCGACGTCGGGCCGGGGACCGACGGGGACCACCCCGGGCGCCGCCGAGAACAGCCGTTCCGACCGCGACGGGCCCCGCGGCGCCGAAAGCGTCGAGTCGTCCGGCCCGTCCTCGTAGAACACGGCGTCGAGCGAGTCGACCAGCGGCAGGTCGAGGACGTCGAGCCAGAGCATCGGCTCGGCGCCGGGATTGTGGTGCTCGTGCCAGTTCCACGACGGGGTGAGCACGAGGTCGCCCGGGTCCATCGCGACCGGATCGCCGTCGACCCCGGTCCACACCCCCGCGCCGTCGAGCACGAACCGCAGCGCCGCCGGCGTGTGCCGGTGGGCGGGCGCCGTCTCGCCCGGCAGCAGGTACTGGACCGCGCCCAGCAGCGTGCCGGTCGCCGCGGCCCGGCCGCCGAGCCCGGGATTGGTGAGCACCAACACCCGC
Organism: Actinokineospora sp.; assembly: GCF_052390155.1. Taxonomy (NCBI): domain Bacteria; kingdom Bacillati; phylum Actinomycetota; class Actinomycetes; order Pseudonocardiales; family Pseudonocardiaceae; genus Actinokineospora; species Actinokineospora sp. Next base: position 64,637 of record NZ_JBQTHF010000003.1, read on the forward strand.
CGGTCGCCGCCGCGGTCGATCGGGACGAGGTCGCCGGACCGGGCGGCGAGCTTCGCGAAACTGTTCCACCGCCACACGAACGGCACCGCGCGCGGCCGAGGCGACTCGGGCATCCCCGGGAGCCGCCACAGCGGTGTCAGGTGGCTTGCCTCGACATCGGCGTAGAACCCGTCGAGTTCGCGCTCGCGCATCGCACACTCCTCACAGCGGCGTCCGGCCAGGAGTTCACCAAGAGCGTACTGGCGCCGCGCCGGTTGGCCGCAACCGGTCACCGCGCCCGCCGTCTGTCCATACGCGACACCGCTGCCGGGTCGGCACGGTGCTCGTAGACTCCGGGAATGGCGAAGTACTTCGATGTGCACCCGGTCACCCCGCAGCGCCGCGCGATCGGCCAGGTGGTCGACATCCTGCGGGAGGACGGCCTGATCGCCTACCCCACGGATTCCTGCTACGCGCTGGGTTGCAGGCTGGGCAACAAGGACGGGCTCGACCGGATCCGGCAGATCCGCAAGCTCGACGACCGGCACCACTTCACCCTGATGTGCCAGGACTTCGCCCAGCTAGGCCAGTTCGCGCACGTCGGCAACACGGTGTTCCGCGCCATCAAGGCGGCCACGCCCGGCAGCTACACCTTCATCCTGCCCGCCACCCGCGAAGTGCCGCGCAGGCTCATGCACCCCAGGAAGAAGACCGTCGGCGCGCGGATTCCCGACCACCCCGTCGCGCTGGCGCTGCTCGGCGAACTCGGCGAGCCGATGCTGTCGAGCACGCTGCTGATCCCCGGTCAGGAGGAGCCGCTGGTGCTCGGCTGGGAGATCAAGGAACTGCTCGACCACGTGGTGGACGCGGTGATCGACTCGGGGGAGTGCGGCACGGTGCCCACCACGGTGATCGACTTCTCGGCCGACGAACCGGAGATCATCCGCCGCGGCGCGGGCGACACCAGCCGGTTCGAGTAGCTTCTCACCAGCGGTCGAGGTGCAGCACCTCGGCCAGCGGCTGCCGGGGAGCCTGCTTGAACGTCGTCCCCGTGTAGTACGCGGTGGGGATGAGCGCGGCCTGGTGCACGGTCGGCGGCAGGCCGAGGATCTCGGCGACCTCCCGCTCGTAGGCCAGGTGCAGGGTGGTCCACGCGGTGCCCAGGCCCAGGGCGCGCGCGGCCAGCATGTAGCTCCACGCGGCGGGCAGCACCGAGCCCCACAGCCCGGCCTGGTTCCCGGCGGGCAGCGGGCCCGGCGTCTCCAGGCACGGCAGGACGAGCACCGGCGCGTCGCCCATCCGGTCGGCGAGGTGCTCGACGCTGTCGTGCACGCGGTGTTGGACGGGTGAGCGCGCCGGATCGTCGGCGAAAAGCCTGCCCGCCGCCCCGGCGGACTCCAGGTAGTCCCGGCACGCGCGCTGGTAGACCGCGCCGATCTTCGCCCGCTGGTCCGCGTCGGTGACCACCAGCCACCGCCACGACTGCCGGTTCGACCCGCTGGGGGCCTGCAGGGCCGTGGTGAGCGCCCGCTCGATCAACTCCAGCGGCACCGGCCGGGTGAGGTCCAGCCGCTTGCGGACCGTGCGCGTGGTGGTGAGCAACTCCTCTGGCGTCATGGGGCCAACGTAGTGGCCCGCCTTGCGGGTCTCTTACGGACATCCTCGACGCGGCGTCGCGCTGGTCTGTCGGGTGTTCACTGGCCGCAGACCCAGAGGAGCGGCTATGGCACTGCACGCGGGAACACCCGGGCACTGGTGGATGGTTCTGCCTGCCGCGATCGCGGGCAGACTGCGGCCCGCCGCGCGGCCCGAGTTGGCCCGCGGCGAACGCGTCCTGGCCGAGTCCGGCGGCCCGTCGGCGGTCGTCGCGTCCACCTGTGCGCTCTACCTGCGCCGCGACGACCTGTGGAGCAGGCTCGGCTGGGAGGAGATCGACCAGGTGAGCGGGCCGTCCGACGCGGGCGAGGTGACCGTCACCGGGCTCGACGGGGCCGTGTTCCGGCTCGACGGGCCCGGCTCGCTGCCGGGGGTGATCCGGGACCGGGTCGCCGCCGCCGTGGTCGCGACCATTCCGGTGGCCTTGGACCGGGGCGGCGCGGTGATCACTGTCCGCGGGCGGCCCGGGTCCGACGAGCTGGTGTGGTCGGTCCGGCTGAGCGCTGATCTCGCCCCCGCCGACCCCGAGGTGCGCGCGTGGGTGGACGCCGCCATCCGGGGCATGCGGTCCGACCTCGGCCTCCGCGAGCGGGGCTGAGTTTTGTCGGTGGGAGCGGCTACGTTGTCCGCCATGGACTTCTCCGCCGCCCTGATCGAAGAGAACCGGCTGCTCCGCGACCTCGTCCGCGACGCCGATCCGGCCGCGCCGGTGCCCACCTGTCCCGAGTGGACGCTCACGCAGCTCGTGCGCCACGTCGGCCGAGGTGACCGGTGGGCCGGGATGATCGTGCGCGACCGCGCCGACGCTCCCGTCGACCCACGCGCGGTCCCGGACGGAAAACCGACCGGCGACCTGGACGACTGGCTGGCGCAGAGCCCCCAGGTGCTGCTCGACGCGGTCGCCGCGACCGGCCCCGACACTCCCGTGTGGACGTTCATGGGCCCCCGGCCCGCGGCCTGGTGGATTCGGCGGCGGCTGCACGAGACGGTCGTGCACCGCGCCGACGTCGCGCTCGCGCTGGAGGTGCCCTTCGTCGTCGACCCGGCGGTGGCCGCGGACAGCGTGTCGGAGTGGTTGTCGCTGGTCGTCGGCAGGAAGGTGGACACCCCGGCGCTCGCCGCGGGCACGACGCTGCACCTGCACGCCACCGACGACGGGCTCGGCGAGGCGGGGGAGTGGCTGGTGCACGGCGGCGCCGAGGGCCTCACCTGGGAGCACGGGCACGCCAAGGGCGCCGCGGCGGTCCGCGGCACCGCGGCCGAGCTGCTGCTCGCCCTGCTCCGCCGGCTCCCGGCCGAGCGCGTGCAGGTGCTCGGCGACGCCGAGGTGGTGCACACCTGGTTGGCGCGCACGCCGTTCTGAGTCAGTCTTTCGCGGCCGGGACGACCAGCACGGCCGCGAGCCCGACGCCGATCGCCGCCCCGACGAACTGGGCGGCGATGAACGCGGGCGCCGACGCGGGCGCGATCCCGGCGAACGAGCCGGTCAGCGCCCGGCCGACGGTGACCGCTGGATTGGCGAACGAGGTGGAGGAGGTGAAGAAGTAGGCGGCCATGATCCATGCGGGCACCGCGACCGGCACCAGGTTCGCGCGCCCCGACCCGGCCAGCAGCCGGATCACCAGCAGCAGCCCCGCCGTCGCGACCACCTCGCCGACCAGCAGGCCGACGCCTGCCCGCTGCTGCCCGGTGAACTGGACCACCGGCTGAGCGAACATCACGTGCGCCAACATCGTCCCGGCGCAGGCGCCTGCAAACTGTGCGCCGAGGTAGGCGGCGGCGGTCGGCCACGGCGTCCGGCCCGAGATCGCCTCGGCGATCGTGACCGCCGGGTTGAAATGGGCGCCCGAGACCGGCGCCAACACCGCGATCAGCACCCCCAGCACCGCGACCACGGCGACGGCGTTGCACAGCAACTGAAGCAGAATCTGCCCGGGGGCGAGGAGTTGGCCCATCACGCCGGACCCGACCACGGTCGCGACCAGCACTCCGGTGCCCACCGCCTCCGCGAGCGCCCGCCGCGCGAGGAAGCCCGGCACCGCGCTCCGGCTGTCGGGTCGATCCTTGGCCGCCGTGACCATCACACACTCCCACCGACGTCGGTGCGGGAAGTCCAGCACGCCGTATCGGCAAGTGTCAATATAGGCGGGTGACCACCCGGCTCCGCAGGCACAAGGCCCCCAGCGATCCTGACTGCGCCACCGACCCGCTGTGCTGCGCGGCCCTCGGCGACGCCGTACTCGACCGCGCCGACGCCGAGCGGTTCGCCGCCGTGCTCAAGGCCCTGGCCGACCCGGGCCGACTGCGGCTGCTCTCGCTGATCCGCGCCGCCCCCGGTGGCGAGGTGTGCGTCGGCGACCTGGTCGACGCCCTCGGCCTGTCCCAGCCCACGGTCAGCCACCACCTGCGCATCCTCACCGACGCGGGCCTGCTTACCCGCGACCGCCGGGGAAACTGGGTCTGGTACGCCGCCAACGGCGACCGCCTCGCCGAAGTCCGCGACCTGCTGCGCTGACCCGGGCAGCTCAGCATTGCCTGAGCCCGGCCCCGGTCGGCGCGGGGTCAGTAGTAGTGCCGCAGCCCGGGCCACAGGCTCGACCACGGTGCCCGCGGCTGGGCGCACAGGGCGACCGGGGTGCCCTGCTCGTCGTTGTCCAGCCCGACGCCGTTGTCGATGCGCGCCACTGCCTGGCAGTCGGTGAACGGGACGTCCGCGCGGAAGCGGCCGACGAGGAGCACCGGACCGGTCATGGTGTCGGGCGGCGGACCCCAGTCGGCGTAGGACATGTGCCCGGAGTGCGGCGCGGGCAGCCCGCGGGCCGGGCCGTAACGCTCGATCGCGCCCGCCTGGCCGTAGTTGCGCGCGAAGATCACCGCGGTGCCGCGCTGGTCGACCGGTATCCGGCGCCAGGCGTCCGCGACGGTGTCGACGAACCGCGGCCAGCCGACCTGCTCACCGGCCTCCTGGTTCATGGCCACCACCGGCGCCAGCCGCTCGGGAGGCAGCACGGGCAGCCCGACCAGCAGCGACATGGCGACCCCGACGCCCGCGGCGGGACCGGCCCACCGCCAGGCGACGCGCTCGCGCAGCCACCGCAGGCTCGGTTCGGCGCCCGCCGCCACCAACAGCAGCAGGAGCGGCACGGCGTAGTAGGGCTTGCCGCCAAGAGCCAGGATCTCGACGCACAGCACCAGGTAGGCGAGCGGAAGCCACCGCGACCCCGGTTCGCGCCACAGCCGCACGATCCCCGCAATCCACACCGGCACCAGCACCGGGGACAGGTAGATCACCTGGTGCGGCACGAACATCAGCCGGTTCTCCATGCCGTCCTCGCCGCTGATCCCCGACGCCACGGTGAGCTGCGGCCAGCCGTGCGCGGCCTGCCACACCACCGTGGGCGCCGCCACCAGCAGGGCGAGTCCGATCCCCGCCACCAGCCACCGGCCGCGCAGCACCCGCCGCGGGCCGACGGCGAGCAGCGCCACCCCGACCGCGGCCGCCAGCAGCAGGATCAGCCACTTGTTCAGCAGTCCGACGCCGACCGTCGCGCCGATCGCGAGCCACCACCGGGCGTCGTCGGTCCGCAGCAGCCGCAGCAGGAACAGCCCGACCGCGGTCCACACGAGCAGGTCGGTGGACGACGTCGACAGCATGTGCGAGACCACCACGACATACGTCGACAGCGCGGTGGCCGCGGCCGTCAGCACCTGCGCGCCGCGCCCGCCGCCGAACTCGCGCGCGGCCAGCGCCGCCACCACCACGGTCGCGGCGCCGAGGAGCGTCGCGGCCACCCGCAGCCCGCTCGGCGTGTCGCCGAACACCGCCGTCACCGCCCGGGCGAGCAGCGGCGTCAGCGGCGGCTGATCGACGTAGCCCCACGCCGGATGATCGCCCGCGGCCACGAAGTACAGCTCGTCGCGGTGGAACCCGTAACGCCCCGAAAGCGCCGTAAGCACCGCGACCTGCACCGCCACGACCAGCCCGACCGGCCCCCGGGCGAACCGGGGCACCTCCGTTCGGCCCACGCGGCCGGGAGCGCCCAGAGTCATGGCGCCAGTCTGCCCCGGCGTCACCGTGACGTTCAGGCGGGTGCCGAGATTTCCACTCGCGGGCCGGAAAGCCTGGTGTCCACAATGGACACCAGAGTCGGCGGTTACCCGACCGGCGGCCATTCGGACTACAGTGACCAGGTGGTCACCAATCCGGGCAGCACCCCGGCCGCGGACGCGGCGCGCCTGGTCATGGACCGGATGCTCACGCTCGCCTGGTCGATCAGCGCCGCCGTGGAGCGCAGCCACCGCAGGCTCGGCCGCAGGCTGCGGACCCTGCTCGCGGACCTCGACTGGGCCCAGGTGGCTGACGACCCCACCGGGCGCGGACTGCGCACGCAGTTGCTCACCGCCCTGGCCGCCGGGCTGCCCGCCCGCTCCGCCGCGCCGTTCCGCGAGGCCGTCCGCACCGCGATCACCCGCGACGAGCGCTCGCTGCTGCCGCCCGCGCAGCAGCGGCTGCTGACCGGTGTGGTGGACGAACACCTCTCGCTGACGGTCGCGGCCGAGCGCTCGGGCATCGCCACCGAGGACGCGCCGGGCCAACTCCGCCTCGCGCTCTCGACCCTCACGCAGCGCCTCGCCGACGCCACCGCCGCGCTGCCCACTCGCACCCGCGACGCCTGACCGGCCCGGGTTTCCCCCGGAAATACGTGTCCCTTGTGATGCGGGCACAAGGAACGCCGCCGCAAATTTGTGCCTCGACGCGGCTATTCCGAGTTCGCCGGGAAGAGCAGTATTGAACCAGGAGCCAGGCGTTCCGCCGTAGCCCGGTCCCGCCGCGACGGGGATTGCACCGACAGCGGAATCACTTCCGCCCGGACACCGCAGCGTTATCGAGAACCGGAGACTCCCATGACCGCGACGACCGCCCCCGTGGGGCCAGTGCGCACCGCCGACCCGGATCGGTTCCGGTGGCCCGCCGACTTCCCGCGGATCCCCGACCAGGACTGGACCCGCCAGGACGTCGACCGGTTCGGTCTCTCGTACGACAGCGTGGGCCAGCACAGTTGGTACAAGAACCTGGAGCCGACGGTCAGCCAGGTGCTTGCCGCACTCGGCGAACACAAGGTCATGGTGGACTATTCCAGCGGCACGGGAATCCTGACCAAACGGCTGCTCTCCCACATTGATCACCCGGTCGGAATCGTGAACGTGGACGCCTCGCCGAAGTTCCTGCGGGTCGCGCTGGAGAACCACGGCCACGACGACCGGGTCGCGTTCCGGCTGCTCGGTTTCGACAAGGCGCGCAAGCAATTGCAGACCCTCGACGAGGTGATCGACCCCAGCCTGGTCGACCGCGGCGTCGACATCATCACCTCGACCAACGCGATCCACCTTTACTACAACCTGACCGAGACACTGGAGTCCTGGGCGAAGGTGCTGCGGCCGGGCGGCCTGGCCAGCGTGTGCTCGGCGAACCTGCGCAACCCGGGCAGGCGCGCGGGCGACTGGATCATCGACGAGACGGTCGAGAAGGTGAACGAGATCGCCGCCGAACTCGTCGCCAGGGAGCCGGTGTTCGCGGACTACCGCGAGGCGCTCGCGGACAGCGCGGCGATGGCCGGGCATACGAAGCTGCGGGAGAAGGTCTTCGTCCCGGTGCGCCCGCTCGATGTCTACCTCGACGCCTTCACCGACGCGGGCTTCAAGGTGCGGCACGTCTTCGACGCGACGATCTACGCCGAGGTCGAGGAGTGGTTCCAGTTGCTGAGCACCTATCACGACGGCGTGCTGAGCTGGGTCGGCGGCTCGCCGAAGGTGGACGGCCGCACCCCGTCCGACCTGGCGCTCAAGCACCGGCTGTTCCTCATCCGCTACAGCCTGGAGAAGCTGTTCCCCGGCCAGAGTTCCTTCCCGTGCACGTGGAGCTACATCACCTGCAGCCGATGAGAGAGGTCTACGTGGCCGGGGTCGGCATGACCCGGTTCGCCAAGCAGCCCGAACGCTCCATGAAGGATCTCACCGCCGAGGCGGTGACCGCGGCGCTCAAGGACGCCGACCGGGAGGTCGCCGAGATCCAGTCCGGCTACTTCGGCAACGCGGTGGCCGGGTCGATCACCGGCCAGGAGATGATCGCGGGCCAACTCCTGTTGCGCCCCTTGGGAATCGGCGAGATCCCGATCATGAACGTGGAGAACGCGTGCGCCTCGGCGTCCAGCGCGTTCCACCTCGCCTGGCAGGCGGTGGCCACCGGCGTCTGCGACATCGCGCTCGCGGTCGGCGCGGAGAAGATGACCCACCCCGACAAGGCCCGCTCGTTCGCGGCCATCGGCGGGTCCGTCGACATGGACCTGGTGCCCGCCGACCTGCCCGCCGGGCGCTCGTTCCTGATGGACCTCTACGCCGAGTCCGCGCTGCGGTACATGGCGCAGTCCGGTGCCACGCGGGAGGATTTCGCCGCTGTGGTGGTGAAGAACCAGCACAACGGCATGCTCAACCCGTCGGCGCAGTTCGGTGCGCAGTGGTCGGTCGAGCAGGTGCTCGCGGCCAGGGAGATCGTCTGGCCGTTCACCCTGCCGATGTGCTCGCCGATCTCCGACGGCGCCGCCGCGGCGGTGCTGGTCAGCTCCGAGTTCCGCCGCGCGGGCCAGACCTCGGTCGCCGTACTCGCCTCGATCCTGCGCACGGCACCGGTCGACGGGCAGGCCAGGGTGTCCGCGCTGGCCGCGGCCGCCGCCTACGATGCGGCCGGGATCGGACCGTCCGATGTGGACTGCGTGGAGGTGCACGACGCCGCCGCGTCCGCCGAACCGATGCTGTGCGAACAGATCGGGCTGGCCGAACCCGGTGGCGGGCCGGACCTGCTGCGCAGCGGCGCGACCGCGCTCGGCGGCCGGATCCCGGTCAACACCAGCGGCGGCCTGCTGGCCCGCGGCCACCCGATCGGCGCGACCGGCCTGGCCCAGGTGGTCGAGTCGGTGCTGCAACTGCGCGGCACGGCGGGCAGCCGCCAGGTGCCGGGCGCCCGTCTCGCCCTGACCCAGAACGCGGGCGGCTGGCACCTCGACGACAACGTGGTCAGCGTGATCAACATCTATGGTCGGTCCAGATAGGACACACGCGGATCAGGTCGGGTCCTCCGCCCGGCCGCGCTGCGACTCGATGATCTTGATGGCCACGTGCGCGAGCAGCCGGTCGTCGGGATCGCCGAGGTCCAGCCGGGTCAGCGCCTCGATGCGCTGAGTGCGGTAGGCCACCGTGTTGGCGTGCACCCGCAGCGTGCGGGCGGCCTGTTTGAGGCTGCCGTGCTGGTTGAGGTACGCCGACAGCGTGCCCACCAGGTCGACCCGGTGCGCCACCTCGTAGTCCATCAGCGGCCCCAGCACGTCCGCGGCGAACTGCCACAGCTCCTTCATCTCCCCGACCAGCAGCAGCAGCCGGTAGATGCCCAGCTCGTCGTAGCAGATCACCTCGCCCGCGCGGCCCAGCCTGCTGCCGAGGTCGATCGCCTGCTCGGCCTGGTGGAATCCCCGCGGCGCCAACTCGGGCAGCCGCAGCGACTCGCTGAGCCCACAGGTGAGCCGGATGTCCCGCGGCCTGCTCAGGAACTCCGCGAGCCGGTGCCTGCCGGTGGAGTCCGTGTCCTGCTCGCACAGCAGCAGCAGCACGGCACCCGCGCCGCGGGCCGCGCTCACCACGCCCGGCACGAACGCGCCCAGCTCGTCGATCAGCCCGGAGTGGCCGTCGGCGCTGCCATCGGCGTCGCCGTCGGCCCGGATCACGCCGACCCGGAACGGCTGGCAGTCCTTGAGCCCCAACGCCGCCGCCTTCTGCCGGGCGTCGTCGGCGTCGAGGAAGTGGCCGGACAGCAGACCGTCCACAATGGCCCGCTGGTAGCGCAGACCCAGCTCCGTGCTGGTCTTCTCGTGCGCCAGCGTCAGCGCGAACAGCGTGGCCGCGTAGGTCACGGTGAGCAGGTCCGAGTCGTCTGGACTGTCCGAACCGGACTCGTCGAGCAGCAGCAGGTAGCCGAGGGTCTCCTGGCCGACCGCGATCGGCGTGGCCAGACACCCGTGCCGCAGCAGCGAACCCGGCACCGCGGGCAGGCGGATCGTGCGGCGCTCGGCAGCCAGGCCGCGCAGCAGCCGGTCGACCACCAGGTCGGCCCGGTCCCACTTCGGCAGCTCGGCGTCCGGCTCGCCGCCCGCCTGCGACCGCAGGTCGAACGCCGCGTCGAGCAGCACGATCCGCTTGTGCACCAGTCGGGCGAACACCGTGGTCAGCACCGCCGGATCGGCCCCGTTGAGCGCCGCGTCGGCGAGTTGGTCGCAGGTGCGCACCATGCCGCGATAGACCAGGTTCTGCCGCGTCACCGCGCTGATCGCGAGCGCGCGGTCCGCCGCGCTCACCCCGGCCCCGCCCGCTCGGCGAGCCGCCCGATCAGCTCGACCAGCCGGGCGTCGGGGCAGGCGGGCGCGGACACCATGACCGCGGCCAGCAGCCCGCCGAGCCGCTCCGCCGTGCGCACCGCGTTGCGCACCGCCCAGTCCGGGTCCTCGATGGCGCGGCGGGCGTCCGCGAGCGCGGAGATCGACAGCGTCGACCCGGGAATCTCGTTGCGCAGCAGGCGAAGCGTGGCCGGGTCCTCGAACGGCGCGACCGTGCCGACGATCGGCAGGTCCACCCCGGACTCCCGCAGCGCGGTCAGCGTCGCCTGGGCCGCGGCGGCGTCGTGGATCGGGTCGGTGACCAGGAAGTGCGCGCCCGCCCGGACTTTCTCCGCCACCCGCGCCACCTCGCGGTCGAGGTCGACCGGCGAGGTGCGCACGGCCGCGCCGACGACGAACCTGGTCCGGTGCGGTGTCGCGACACCGCGCCAGTCCACGCCGTCGTTCAGCCCGGCCAGCGCGGCCACCAGCCGCACCGAGTCCACCTCCAGCGGCGACCCGGGTTCGGGGTAGTCGCCGGTCACGCGGACCGACCCGGTACGGCACACCACGGTGCGCAGGCCCAGCGCGTGCGCGCCGAGCAGATCGGCCTGCAGCGCGGCGAGGTTGCGCCCGGAGGTCTCCACCACGAGCACCACCTCGACGCCGACCCGCTCGGAGAGCAGGACGCCGCCGCCGACGGGGTTGATCCGCGCCATCGGCGGCGCCGGCTCGGAGATCGCGATCGTGGTCGCGCCCGCCTTGGTGAGGGTCTCGGCCGTCTCGACGAACTCCGCGAGCCGCGGCCCGTTCGGCGCGCGCAGGCCGACGATGACCGTGGGCTCGCGCCGCAGCGGCCAGGCGACCGGGACGCGCTCGCCTGCGTCGTCCGGCTGGGGTACGACGCTCGCGCGGCGCTTCGCCTTGCGCCGCAACGGAGTGAGCGGGCGAACCGCGGCCGCGATCGCCCGGACGTGCGCGGGGGTGGTGCCGCAGCAGCCGCCGATGACCGTCGCGCCGCCCGCGACGAACTGCGCCGCGGCCTCGGCGAAGTAGTCCACATTGTGCGCGTAGCGCAGGGATTGTCCCGACCGCCCCGGCACGCCCGCGTTGGGCTGCACGGAAACCGGCAGCGCGCTGTGCGCGGCGAGCGCGGCCACCACGTCGGTCAGCACCGCCGGTCCGACCGTGCAGTTCGCGCCGATCGCGGCCACGTCCAGGCCCGCGAGCGCGGCGGCCGCCTCCTCGGGCGACTCCCCGCGCAGCGTCCGGCCGTCGTCGCCGAAGGTCATCTGCGCGATCACCGGCAGATCGGTCTCGGCCAGCGCGATGCGCACGGCCTCGGTCAGCGACTCGATGTCCCCGAAGGTCTCCAGCACGATCAGGTCGACCCAGTCCGCGAGCGCGGCGACCTGTTCGCGCACCGTGTCGGCGCGCGTGGTCGCGGACACCCGGGACACCGACGGCGCACTGGTCGCGGGTCCGACGCTGCCCGCCACCAGCGCGGGCACCGGCGCGGCGCGGGCGATCTCGCGGGCCAGTCGGGCGCCGGCGATGTTGATCTCGACCACCCGGTCCTCCAGGCCGAGCCCGGTCAGCCGCATCCGGTTGGCGTGGAAGGTGTTGGTCTGCAGGATCTGCGCGCCCGCCGCGAGATAGGCGGCGTGCACGTCGCGGACGAGCCCCGGCTGGGTCAGGTTGAGTTCGCACAGCGAGCGGTCCAGGGGGACACCCGCGGAGTGCAGCATGGTGCCCATGGCGCCGTCGCAGACCACGATCCGCCCGGCGAACCGCTCGCGCATCCGCGCTCGGGGACTGTCGGAGCGGGCGCCGTGTCCCGGGGCGTGATCCACCGGCCACCACCCTCTGGTCCAGTCGGCACGCTCTCAATGCCGTTTCGGTATCAAGAGACAGATCAGTCTCTCTCATCGTACGCCTATGCGCCACCTGGCGATACCGCGCGAAAGAACTCGGTCGAAAAGTCGGACGTGCGCTTCATAGCGATGTTGAACAGGAATCACTGGCAAGAATCGGCCGACGTAGAGTCTAAAGACCTCAGTGACTTGACTCACATATGCTCGTTCGATAATGTGTGCCCTGAGGCATCCTGAGACAGACCGGTCTCTTCCTCGTATCCCCTCAGCGCCATCGTTGTCTGCTGTGGATGGTCGAGAACGTCAGGCAGCGACCGCTCCTTTTTCGCGACTTCGCATCCCACCGCCCACAGGAGGCCGAACGCGTCATGAGTGACTACGACCCTCGGACGAGCACTGGTATTCCCACCGAACCCGTCGGCTCGCTGCCGCGACCGTCCAAGCTTCAGGAGGCGTACGCCGCCTACGACGAGGGATCGATCGACCACGACGCCTTGGAAGAAATGCAGGACGCCGCCGCGAAGGAGTCCATCGAGCGCTACGAGGCGACCGGATCCCCGATCGTCTCCGACGGCGAGCAGCGGTGGTCGAGCTTCGCGACGTATCCGATCACCGACACCCTTGCCGGGACCGGACTCGCGGACACCCTCGCCGGTGGCGGCCAGTACTTCGCCATCTTCGCCGACGGTCACCGCAGGCAGTTGCCCAAGCTCGCCAAGGGCCCGTTCAAGTACAAGACCTACGCCGCGGACACGCTGAAGAAGTCCATCGGATACGCCACCAAGCCGATGAAACAGGCCGTCATCGCGCCGTCGATGCTCGCGCTGCTCTACCCACTTGACGACGAGGTGCCCGGCTACGCGCGCGAGAAGTTCCTCGAAGACCTGTGCAACGAGACCGAGAAGGACATCCGCGGCGCGTTCGCCGCGGGCGCCGCGCGCGTCTCGATCGACTTCACCGAGGGCCGACTGTCCACAAGGAACGACCCGCGCAACCCGTGGACCGGCCGCAACATGCTGCCGCACTTCATCGAGCTGAACAACCGGGTCATCGACCGGTTCACCGCCGAGGAGCGGGCGAAGATCGGCGTGCACACCTGCCCCGGCGGCGACCGCGACTCGGTGCACAGCGCGGACGTGGACTACAACGACCTGCTGCCCAGCATGTTCCAGATGAATGCGGGCTATTTCCTCATCCAACTCGCCAGCGAGCGCGACAAGGACAAGGTGTACAAGTCGATCGGCGAACACCTGCGGTCCGACGCCAACGGTATTCCGCAATTCGCCTACATCGGCGTCATCAACCCGCTGAACCCGCGGGTGGAAAGCCCGGAAGAAGTGCGCGACGCCCTTGTCCGCGCGTCCAATTTCATGCCGAAAGAACAACTCGGCGCCACCGACGACTGCGGTTTCTCGCCCTTCAGCATCGATGAGAAGCCCAGCCACGGTTCGCCGGACTTCGCGCGCGACGTCGCATTCCAGAAGATCACGAACCGGGTTAAGGGAACTCGGATGGCCGCCGATCAGCTCAAGGTGAGCTGACCTCGGTTCGAGCCCCGAGCGACCCGGGTGCCCCGGGGGGGGCCCCCACCCGGCCCCCCCGCCGGGGGGGGGGGGGCGGGGCAGACCGCCCCCCCCGGGGGGGGCCCCCCCCCAAAAACCCAACCCCCAGCGCCCCCCCCCGCCCGGGGGGGGCCC